>CBFGXY010000163.1:0-4771 GCA_965652945.1 uncultured bacterium | reverse complement strand
TCGCACGTGCTGCATAGAGGGCAGCCGTAAGTCCGGCCGGACCGGTCCCTATGATCACTACAGACGCCTGCTCTGCCTGTGAAAAGTCGTGCTGATCCAGTTTTTGCGTATCTACCATCGTACTTCCATCGATTGATATTAGCGGCCTTCGAAGGGACGAGGTTCGACGCCGGGCTGTCTCCCGAGCCGAACCTCGCACCCATCGTTCTTACGCGGCAGGCTCGAGCAGTGCTTCGAGCTTGTCTACCAGCACCCGTTTGGGCGGCGCACCAATTTGCTGATCGACAACTTTGCCGTCCTTAAAGAAAAGGAGCGTCGGGATCGACCGTATCCCGAACTCGGAGGCTACGCGCGAATTGCTGTCAACGTCTACCTTTCCAATTTTAGCCTTTCCGTCGTACTCGGCTGCCAGTTCTTCGATGATGGGTGCAACCATCCGGCATGGACCACACCAGGTCGCCCAGAAATCCACCAGAACCGGCACATCGGAGTTGAAAACCTCATCGTTGAAGTTGTCATCGGTGAGGGTTACGTACTTCACGTCTGCTGCCATTTTTTATCGTCTTGAAGTGTTTAGATCTATGCCTATACGTGTTGCCGGAATGGTATGTGTTACACCGGCCCGACGGAGGGTGGTTTCGAAGGCTCGCAATCACGTGTTCATAAGGCGAGGCAGTGCATCGTGATATACGTCGCTCAGGTCTGCGACGGCGACATCTACGGCTTCCTCTCCATCCACTTCGAGCCTCAAGCGCGCATTTGCGGTTACCACTCCCAGACGAAGACCCATTGCGCCGGAATCTTCCAGATGTGCCTCGAACGCCGGGACATCGCTCGGCGACACGGTCACGACGAAGCGGGAATGATATTCTCCGAAGAGCGCCGCATCGAGCCTGCTTCCAGGATGCTTGAGGTGCAAGTCGGCGCCTAACCCCTCCGAAAAGATTGCCTTCTCTGCAACGCTGATCAGGAGACCTCCGTCCGACACATCGTGAGCGCTTCGTATCACGCCGGCGCGAATCGCATCGAGGACGACGCGCTGTACGGCGAGTTCTTCGTCCAGATCCAGGTGTGGAGCATCGCCCGCCGTAATTCCCTTCAGCGCAGCAAGGTACTCCGAACCTCCAAGGTCATCACGGAATGTCCAACCTCTGGGTGTCACCAGATAGACGACGTCGCCGTCATTCTGAAAGCCGGACGGTGTTACGTGGTCGAGACTCTCCACCAATCCCAGCATTCCGATCGTCGGTGTCGGATGAACCGGACCGTCTCGATTCTCATTGTAAAACGAGACATTCCCTCCCGTAACCGGGGTTTCGAACCGACGACAGGCCTCCCCCATTCCGGCAATGGCCTCGCTGAAGGTCCAGTAGACCTCTGGGTTATAGGGATTGCCGAAGTTCAAGCAGTTGGTGATTGCCAGGGGCTTTCCACCGGCAGAGACCACATTTCGGGCTGACTCGGCAACCGCCGCCGCGGTGCCACGTCTCGGATTCAGATACACGTGGCGGGCATTGCAGTCAACCGATACTGCCAGCGCACGATCCGAGTTTTTCATACGAACAACCGCGGCATCACTGGCGCCGGGGCCCACAACCGTGTTCGTCCGAACGGTGGTATCAAACTGATCGAAGACCCACTTCTTCGATGCGATGTTGAGACCGCCGAGTAATGCGGTCAGTGCACTTTGCACATCTGCCGCAGCGATGTCGTCGATGGATTCGGTATCGAAGGCCGCAGTCTCGTCCAGATACGCCGGACGCTTCGTTTCTCGATGATAAACGGGAGCACCGCCACCCAGCACAAGATGATCCGCCGGTACATTGGCCACTTCCTCTCCGTGCCACAATACACGCACACGCTCATCGTCGGTCACCTCCCCGAGGTGCGCGATATGAAGGTCCCACTTATCAAAAATTGCCGTCAGTTCCGCTTCTTTTCCTTTCTGGCAAACGATAAGCATTCGTTCCTGGCTCTCCGAGAGCATAATCTCATACGGCGTCATGCCTTCCTCACGAACCGGAACCCGATCTACGTTGAGGACCATTCCCGACTTCCCTTTCGCGCTCATCTCGCACGAGGAGCAGGTAATGCCTGCCGCGCCCATATCCTGCACGCCGACTACCACACCGCTTGCGATGGCTTCCAGCGTAGCTTCGAGAAGAAGCTTCTCGGTGAAGGGATCACCGACCTGAACGTTGGGACGTTTCGCGTCGCTGTCTTCACTCAACTCAACGGAGGAGAACGTGGCACCATGAATCCCGTCCCGTCCCGTTGCGGCTCCCACGATAAAGACAGGGTTTCCTACGCCTACGGCAATAGCCGATGCCGTCTCATCGGCCTTCACGAGGCCGACACTCATGGCGTTGACAAGGGGGGTTCCTTCGTAGCTCTTGTCGAAGTAAACCTCACCCGCGACCGTCGGGACACCGAACGAATTACCGTAATCGCCGATTCCGCGAACAATACCATCCAGAAGGTAACGGACGTGCGGCGACTCGAGCGGACCCAGACGCAGCGAGTTAAGGGAGCAGATCGGACGCGCACCCATCGTGAAAATGTCCCGCTGGATACCGCCTACTCCCGTGGCCGCTCCCTGATACGGCTCGACCGCCGAGGGATGGTTGTGCGATTCAATTTTGAACGCGACTCCCAGCCCATCACCTACATCGACAAGGCCGGCATTCTCCTCACCGCCCTCGACCAGCAAGGCTCCACCCTCCCTTGGCAAGGTCTTCAACTGCGCGATGGAGTTCTTGTATGAACAGTGTTCGCTCCACATCACGGAATAAATCCCAAGCTCTACGTAAGTGGGAACGCGGCCGAGCTCGTCCACTATCCAACCGTATTCATCTTCCGTCAGACCATGATCGAGGGCAAGTGCAAGGTCGACGCGGGGTTCTTGCTGTAGAGAGTGATCCATCAGGTGAGTTGTCTGGCGTTGAGAAGGACGGCTGCCCTAACTGCGTGTTGAACTATGTCAGTTCCAAGCCACAGAACAAATCGATCAGATCAAGGCGTGCAAGGAGGCGCGACTGAGGCGTACTGTTGTACGCTGCAGGGAGCGCCGACGACGCAGAACGACGAGCAGATCGATTTTTCAACGGTCTGCTAACGCGGAAACGGGATGATCGTTTATCGTTCATCTAAAATACCGAATCGGCCGCTGTTTTCCGGACCAAAAGACATGGAACGTCGGACTTCATCCTCGCTGCGAAATCCGAACTGATGATCCGGGCGCACCTCGCAGCTGCGTCATTCACTTGACCAACACGCATATAAGTAGCTTTATTAAGGTTTCTCCGGTATAGATTATTTTTTATTTATGATGACCGATGGCCGCTAGCGCACCGGATTGCACCCAATTGTTGATCGAAGCACGCTCTGGAGACCAGAAGGCGCTAGACGAGCTATGGCCTCTCGTGTACGATGAATTGCGCCGTATTGCTCACGGACGCCTGCATTCACACCGTGATGAACCCTCTCTAAATACGACCGCCCTCGTTCATGAGGCGTACCTCAAGCTGGTCGACTCCACTCGGGTGGCATGGACCGATAGAGCACATTTCCTTGCCATTGCAAGTCGCGCCATGCGATACATCCTCATCGATTATGTTCGGGCGCGATCGGCACAAAAGCGTGGAGGCGCATCACCGGCCATCAGGATCGACGCGTCTCATGCCTCCACGACCGATCGGTCTGAGGATCTCATATCGCTCGATCTTGCACTCCAGTCCCTCGCAAAGCGAGATGAGAGACTGAGCAGCCTGGTCGATCTTCGATTCTTCGGAGGTATGACCTATGAAGAGATTGCCGAAGTGACAGGCCGATCCATACCAACTGTCAAGAGGGATTGGACGAGAGCGCGCGCATGGCTGTATCAGTCCATGCAAGAAGCAGAGATTAACCGACCCAGTACGGACTTATGATCCTCTCGTGACGGTTTTTGCGATCTATCAGTTGTCGCATGATTAAACCTTCTGCGAAACACTCAGATGAGATGAGGGGCCGAATGATTTTCACTTCACACCTTCTCGCAGGAGTCACTTACCGAACATTAGCCGGTCGAGATTTCTCGCGACCACTTTAACCTGCGAGACCTGTCCGTATGGATGAGATCCAGCTGAAGCGATGGCGTGAAATCGACACGCTGTTCGATGAAGTTCTTCGTCGTGATGTCGACGAGCGAACGGCCTACCTGCGAGCAGTATGTGGAAACGACACGGAGCTATACCGTGAAGTGTTGCGGCTGCTCGAGTCCGCGACACAGGCAGAAAGCTCGATCGGTGAATCCATCGATGATTTTGCCGGCGATCTGCTGGATGGCCTCATCGAGTACATCGATTCCTGGGATGAGGCAGGAAGCGGAACGCGCGTAGGTCCCTACCGCTTAACGAAGCTCCTTGGAAAAGGCGGTATGGGGATAGTCTATCTCGCTGAACGTGCCGACGGCAACTTTGAGCAGCAAGTGGCACTCAAAATTGTCAAGCGGGGTATGGATACCGATGAAGTGGTCAAGCGCTTCATTTCGGAGCGGCAACTTCTGGCAAGCCTCGATCACCCGGGGATTGCACGTCTCATCGATGGAGGCGTGACCGGAGACTCCCGGCCCTATCTCGTAATGGAGTTCATCGACGGTGAGCCGATCAATTCTTACGCGGATGGGAAACGACTGACCATCAGACAACGGCTCAATCTGTTCCAGCAAGTGTGTGATGTGGTTTCTTATGCGCACCGAAATCTGGTCATCCATCGAGACTTAAAACCCTCG
>CBFGXY010000162.1:0-4773 GCA_965652945.1 uncultured bacterium | reverse complement strand
ATCGACCTTTCACCCGCCGGTGGTCGCCGCCGCACGGTATAACCGGAGATTGGTTATACTGATGGAGCTTATGTGTTTATCATTGTAGTGACGCTCGAGCGCCCGTCAGCCCTTGTTGCGTCTTTGAGATGGTCGCATTCATTCAATCTCCTTTAAACCTTGGCGCCGGTTAATCCGTAGTCGCGACCACGAAGTACGATTTCAACCTCCATACGAATCCATCCTTCTCGAAATCCATGATGCGCATCCTCCCGCTCGTACTCATATTATTCCTCGCGGCGTGTGGTTCATCTGAGCAAGTTGTTACGCCCCCATCCGACGAGATTACACCTGTTCAATCCGTCGATACGGCTTCAGACCTGATCCCTCTTGATCCGGCGGTGCGATACGGGACGCTTGAGAACGGTCTGACCTATTATATCCAGCGGAACACCGAGCCTCAGAATCGAGCTGAACTTCGCCTCGTAGTGGATGCGGGATCTGTTCTGGAAGAGAATGACCAGCTTGGTCTGGCGCATTTCGTCGAGCACATGCTGTTCAATGGCACCGAGAGATTCGAAGCTCAGGAGATCGTCAATTTCATGGAGCGCATCGGGATGCGTTTCGGTCCGGATGTGAACGCGTACACGAGCTTTGACGAGACCGTATACATGCTGCAGATTCCGACCGATGATCCGGAGATCGAGCGGATGGCGTTCGAGATCCTTTCGGACTGGGCGGCTCGTGCGGCCCTCTCGGAGGAAGAAATCGACAGTGAGCGGGGCGTCGTTGTTGAGGAATGGAGGGCGCGGATGCAGAACGCTCAGGGCAGGATTATGGAGCAGCTCCTCCCTGTTCTGCTCCATGGATCGCGCTACGAGCACCGAATGCCGATCGGTGACCCGGAACTCATCCGTGCGGCGGATTACGAAACGATCCGCTCTTTTTACGACACCTGGTATCGGCCCGAATTGATGGCTGTTATTGCCGTGGGTGATTTTGATGTGGATGCGATCGAGGCTCGTATTCGAGATGAGTTCGGGTCATTGGAAAATCCGTCTGATGCGCAGCCCCGCATGCAGTACGATATGCCCGGTCACGACGAGACACTTTTCGGCATAATTACCGATCCGGAGTATCCGATCTCGTCCGTCGAGGTGGCATTCAAATCCGAACGCTCCCCGGTCGAAACGACTGCAGACTTTCGCAGGCGCCTGGTCGAAGGACTTTTTAACAGCCAGATGAACAAGCGTCTTGCAGAAATCGCTCGAGAGCCTGGATCACCGTTCGCGGCGGCTCAAGTTTATCGGGGCGCCTTCGTCCGTCCCGGCGAATTCTACGGGATGCAGGCACAAGTGGATGAAGACAGTGTCCTCGTTGCTGTAGACCGCCTCGTGACAGAGGCATTGCGCGTTGCGCGGCACGGATTCACCGAAACGGAACTCGAACGTCAGAAGGTGGAAACGCTCCGCGGCTACCAGCGCAGATTCGAGGAGCGGGCGAACACCCACTCGGGCATGTTTGCTTCCCGATATGTCTCGCATTACCTGGAGAACGATCCGGCGCCGGGAGCCGAATATGAATACGAGTTGGTGCAGGAGATCCTGCCGCAGATCACCATCGGCGAGTTGAACCAGCTGGCGGATGAACTTCTTGACTCCCGCAACCGCGTGGTGATCGTTACCATGCCGGAGCGGGAGGACGTCACTCCCCCGACCGAGGCGCAACTTGCAGCGGTCCTGCAGGAGGCTCAGCTTCGGGAAATCGAACCCTACGAGGACGACGTTTCCGATCTCCCGCTTATTTCGGCAATTCCTGAGCCGGTGGACATCGTCGATGAACAACACATCGATGAACTCGACACCTATTCATTCCGGCTGGAAAATGGCGTCCGAGTAGTGTTCAGGCCGACCGACTTCAAGCAGGACGAGGTCCTTATGAGTGCGTTCAGTCCCGGAGGTCACTCGCTGGTCGGTGATGAGGATTATTTTGATGCGGCCAATGCGGCAACGATCGTGGCTCGAAGCGGAGCGGGGATGTTTGATTTTACTCAGCTCCAGAAACAACTCTCGGGCAAAGTCGCAAACGTGTCCCCGTACATTGGCGAACTCGATGAAGGCCTTCGCGGATCGGCGTCTCCGGAGGATCTCGAAACGATGTTCCAGCTGGTGCACCTTTACTTCACGCAGCCGCGAGCAGACTCGGCCGCCCTGGAAGCCTTCAAAAACCAGCAGAAGCCGTTCCTGCGCAACCGATTGGCAACGCCAATGGGTGTTTTCCAGGATTCGCTGATCGCCGCACTCTACGGTGATGATATCCGGCAGATCGTGCCGACGGTCGAAATGGTAGACGACCTCAATCTGCAAAATGCCTTCGAGATCTATCGCGACCGATTTGCCGACGCCAGCGACTTCACGTTCGTATTTGTTGGCAATGTAGATCTGGATTCCATCAAGGACCTGTCGAGAACCTATCTGGGAACGCTACCAGTGGTGGACCGGGACGAATCCTGGCTCAATGTGCGCTCGCAATTGCCACAAGACATCGTGGCGACCGAGGTTCACAAAGGCATCGGCGAACAGAGTCAGACGATTCTGATTTTTCACGGTCCCATCGAGTACGAACGTGAGGAGCGTCACCGCCTCAGTTCCCTTTCCGACGTCCTGGCCATCCGGCTTAGAGAAGATCTTCGGGAAGAACGCGGAGCCGTGTACGGTGTGGGCGTCAATTCGACCAGCACCGACAAACCCGCCGCGGAATACCAGTTCACCATCAACTTCACGTCCGACCCGGACCGAGTTCCAGAGCTGATCGATGCGGTGTTCGATCAGATTGAAGACATGAAGTCGTACGGACCAACAGAGGACGAGTTGGAGAAGGTCAAGGAACAACAGAGGCGCGCTAGAGAGACGCAGCTGCGTACTAACGTTTTCTGGCTCTCTACACTGAGTTATCATTATGATCGTGATACCGATCCTCGTGAGGCAATGGAATACCTCAAACTCGTGGATAGCCTGACGGCTGAGGATGTGAGGGCGGCAGCCAATCGTTACCTGAATAACGATCGGTATGTACGTGCGGTCCTGTTCCCCGAACAAGAATCCATGCCGTAATCGGCTGCTCCCGCGAGGTCCTGAGCTCCACGCCGTTCATTGATGTAAATCGCCCGGTATTCCTCAAGGAATATCGGGCGGTTTCATTTTATACTGCTTGACCGCCCAGGGGCTGAGGTCCTGCTACCTCCGGTATTGCACCAATTACTTGAACGGTCACATCGACTCGTTTCCTCCGAGCAATCGAATCATTACGTTCGTTTCTTGATCAGTCCGAGAGGCAGCTGAAATGCCGTATCTCTTAGGCTCAACGTCTGACGTTCCATTTCATCATGAGCCGGCAGGTAGAACCCCACATTGAGTCGTTCCCGATTCGGTCATATGAGTCGACATCTTCCGGCCACGTTGCGGTGCAGTCATTATGCAATTACCTGCAGGAGGCCGCAGGCAACCACGCCCGACAGCTCGGCGTCTCGATAGAACAGCTGGTAGGAGAAAACTTGACGTGGGTGCTGGGAAAGCTGAGGCTCGAGGTGGACGATCTTCCAGTGTGGCGCGACGAAGTTGAAATCGAGACGTGGCCCTCGGATCAGAATGGCCTGATCGCCATGCGCGACTTCGTTCTCAGAACTGGAGGGCGAGAGTTTGGGCGCGCTACCAGCGCCTGGTTCATGCTGAACATCGACCGGCGGCGTCCGGTGCGCCTCCCCGCATCAATGGTGGAATTGCAACTGCCTGTCCGCCCGCCCACGCTTTCACATGATTTCCCGGCACCCTCACTACCGGATGCGTTCGAGTATGAGATTGAGTTCCGCGTGCGTTACAGTGACCTGGACATGAACAACCACGTCAACAATGTTCGATACGTGGAATGGGCACTCGAGAGCATTCCACGAGAAATGATGTCCGAGCGACAGCTTCGTACTCTGGAGGTGCACTTCAAAGCGGAGACCGTCGAAGGTCAAATGGTGCGCGCACAAACGACCAAGGTTTCCGCCGAGAGTTCTGAATTCTCGTTTGTGCACCGGCTCTCCATTTCAGGCACGGATCGAGAAGTAGCGCTCTTGACTACGACATGGGCTGAACGCCCATCAGCTTGAGGCGAGTCGAAGCCGGCCGGGACGTGGAAGTGACCCGAACCGATCGCCGTCGAACAGATCGGCATCCGTGGCATCGAACCCGCGGCGCGTCATCTGCGCCATAAGCCTCCCGAATCGAAAGCCGTATCCCATTCCGTGTCCCGTGAAGCCGGTCGCGTAATACGAGCCTGTAATTCCTGGCACCTCACCCACGACCGGAAGCCCGTCCGGCGAAAAGCCCATTACGCCGCTCCAGCGCTGAACGACTGGTAGTCCCTCCGTCTGTGGAAAATGTCCATGCAGGAACGACTCAAGATCGTCTTGCAGGGACCGAGTTGTTGCATCGACGTAGCCACGTTCCTCGATCTCGTGGCGATGACGTGCACCACCCAAAAGAACCGAGCCATCAGCCAGTTGTCGGATATAGTAATAGCCATCGTGCGTATACGCAGGCACCTGTAGCCATCGAGATGCCATTCTCTCCGTAGCGAACATCTGAGCGCGAACCGGAGAGACATACCGGGCAAGCGCCGGTATCAGTTGAGGCAGATAGGCGTTCAGGGCAAGCACAACACGCTTCGTTCGAATCCTTCGGACCGGTGTCTCGAGCGTAATGTCATTCTCCTCACCCATTACGCTTAACACTTTATGTCCTTCAAGGA
>CBFGXY010000161.1:0-4791 GCA_965652945.1 uncultured bacterium | reverse complement strand
GTGTGGGCCATTTCCGAGTTGTAGCTGGTAACGAAGTGCCAGCCGTGGCTCGGACCCTTGCCTGTGGAGGACAGGTCCCAGTGGAAGGGGGGAGTCAGAATCTGCCAGGCCACATCCATATGTCCCGTTTCCGAATCGATTCCAATTGCGGTGATCACACCGTTATACTCTTCGGCGAAGTCTTCGGGGGCGGCCGCCGTGCCACGTGGCAGGGGAGCTGCGAATCGCGAGGCGCCGAAGAGGTATTCCGTATTGTCTGTGACGAACGACGAGCCGTGGTTTCCGATGGTGTTGGGAATCGGTCCGAGAATCTGCTTCGTCTTGAAGTCACGCAGATCGATGCGGGCTACGCGGTTATGAGCGTTGTCGTTCACAAAGAGCCAGCGTCCATCGTAAACCCCGTCGGTTTTCGAAAGTCCCGGGTGGTGGACGTCGCCCCACGTGAGGCCGTTTAGCATCTCGCGCGTCTCGTCATCGTAACCGTATCCGTAAGCGGCGTTGGGGTTGAAGACGGGAATCGTCTTGATGTGGCGCATCGAGGGGATCCCTGCAACGCGCACATCACCACCGTGTCCGCCGGAATAGAAGATGTAGTATTCATCGAACTCGCCGGGTGGCACGTACGTCCGGGAGGCATGGTCGCCTGACGATGCCGGGCGCGTATCTCCGCCTCCACATCCGATCAGAATGAGAGCCGTCGACGCCGTTAACACGATCATCAAAAGGTTTCGAAACTGGAGCATTGCTGTCATCAATGATTTCGTTTTTATAAACCTCTCTGAAGCTCGCCGTTCGACCCGGGCCGGTCTAAAGCGGATGGAGGATTGTGATGAGAGAAAATCCCTTGCCGGACACCACGCGTGTTCATGAGTGTCCGGCAAGGAATGCGATACTATTCGTTATTCCACCTTCATGATGCCGTTCATCTGAGCAAAATGACCTGGGAATGAGCACAGGAAGGGATAGTCGCCTGCATCCTGGGGAGCCTGGAATTCGACCGTCGTCGTCTCGCCACCTCCGATCAACTCGGTGTAGGCCAAGACACGGTCAAGCAGTGATTCCGGGACGTAGTCGTTAGCCAGGTTGCCGCCTTCCATTCCGACATCCGCTCCGAATTCCATGACGTCATCTCCTTCATAAAGGATTACAACGTTGTGGCCCATGGCCTGCGCAGGAAGCGTTCCCACGTGATGCAGGGTAATGCGGACCATCTGTCCCGGCTCGACGCTGAACTCGTCAAGGTCGAATTGCATCATGTCGTTTCCTTCAATCGTGATCTCGGCAACGTTGCCGTCGTCCGAGAAGGCCTGCATAGCCTCGGTAGCCGTAGCCTCGGGCGTAGTAGTAGTTTCGGGTTGGGCGGTCGTCGGTTCCGCAGCCTGATCCTGAGAATCGCCACCGCAGCCGATCAAGGCCACGCTGAGCGCGATGGCAACAAGGAATGAAGCGGATGAATATCTGCGCATGATGTGTGGTCTCTGATGTTGATGGTTTGTTCGGGGTCCAGAAAGTCTGCTCACTTTCGGTTCCTGAAACAGAATGTAAGAGGATGCATGAGCATATACAAAGGTCCATTCTCCCCCAAACTCAGCACGAGGATCTCAAGAATGTTATACCGGATCTTCAGTCATAGTATGTCTCATGATGAAATCCACCATGCATCAAAATCAGCTCAATGGGAAGTGTTACGATCTTGTATGTTGCGGACTGCCGCAATCATGGATGAGACACGTCTTGCTGTGGAATCAATTTCGGACAACTCGCACCGAAATAAAAATGTGTTATCATTGAAGTCCGCAAATCAACGACGAAGAAAGGTTAAGGATAATGCGAAGATGGGAAACTCGATGGCTCCGAGAGGGAAAGGGCCTCGAAGTGGGCGCGTCTGAATGCTGCCTGCGCGTGAGTAGCGCTTGAATGAACCCGGCACGATCATGTACGGGTCGGATCGTACATGTGTTATCTTATGAATCGATGAATGATGATCTCTGTAGAGTCCAGAAATCCACGACAATGGTGCCGGCCACCTGGAACTACAGGAATACTCTTTCTTGTGGCGTTTGCCCTGGCGGTCCTAATCGCTTCGATAGGATGGTGTGCCTAATCCTCCACCGTAAGGCAAAGCGTCGTGCCCCAGGGATCGTCCACGAGCACGTCACTCTCAGCCTGCCTTGTCTCGACTCCTGCTGACTGGAGATTGTCGACTGTTGCCGCCAACTCGGCCTGATCGGGCATGACGATGGTCCAGTACCGCAGGCGGGCGTCATCCGGACCTGCTGACGGCGATCGGGATGCCCACGTATTTACGCCCAGATGATGATGGTAGCCTCCGGCAGACAGAAATAGAGCTCCCGGATATGACCACACTACTTTATCGAAACCAATTGTTTCATGGTACAAGGTCGCAGCACGATCCAGATCCCCTACATGTAGGTGCACGTGACCCATTCTCGTCCCTCTGGGCATTCCTTCCCATGTCCGGCCGCTCGAATGTCGCATCAGAGCATCGACGTCCAGGTGCTCGGTAGTCATCTGTATTTCGCCCTCCGAAATACGCCACTGGTCGCGCGGACGGTCCGCATATACTTCGATTCCCAGGCCATCCGGATCGCTCAGATAAATCGCTTCGCTCACGTGGTGATCGGACATACCTGCCGGTATGTTGAGATGACTTATATGCCTGAGGAACGCACCGAGGGCGGACCGGTCCGGCAGTAGAATCGCAAAATGGAACAACCCGAGCAGTCCGCGACGGGGAACCGGCCGTGCTCCCTTCCGCTCTACGAGTTCCAGGAGGGGAATATTCTCCCCCACTGCCGTGAGCGTCGCCCGACCGTTTGTGCCCTCGCTTTGCTGAAGATCCAGCACCTTGGTGTAATATGCGATGGACCGACTGAGGTCGGCAACTTGAAGACTCACACGTCCAAGGCGGGTAGATGGCGACAGCCGATGGTGCGGCGGCGTGATCCCTACACGAGTGCTCTGCATATACGGTATTTGTCAATGATCCGATATTCGGCCGGATCAGGTCGCGCTTACACCCGTCCAGCTGGGCGCATCACTCGCGGGGAACGATTCTTCGCTGCTCTCCTGTACGATATCGATCCGTTCGATTTCCGGCAGGGTGATAAAAAGTGAACGCCGCACCTTGTCGCCAATCGCGCGAGTCTTGTGTCCAAATCCGGTCAGGTCTTCGAGGAGCAGAATTTCCCCTCCACCGAATCGACGGACTTCTCCGTTCGAAACCTCAATCTCGATCTCGCCATCGAGGAGCACCACGAATTGGCGTGCGGGTGGATTGTGCCAGTCGTAATTATAGTCCGGATCGGTTTCACGGAAAACGATTCCTTCCACCTGGCGCGGTTCGGAAAGTCGGCCGAGGGCGCCGGCAGACTCGAGCGTGGCCGTTTCATCTGCGAAGTGCGAATGCCCGTCGGGGGTGGCGTATACGCGGGTATATTTCATGGATCAGAAAAATTGATGACGTGGGAATGTCCAGATACCATATGTTACTGCATGAAAATGAAACGAACCTGAGACGGTAAAGAGGAGACTGGGGCGTCGCTGATTGCCGTTCCCGTTATTGTTGGTGCGTCCGAGCTGGTCAAGTTTAATACGCAGAGGAACTGAGAGGCGCGGAGGCGTGGAAAGGGGCGGTGGTTGGACTTCCCGTGATTGTTGGCGAGACCACGCCGGTCGGGTTTAATACGCAGAGGAACTGAGAGGCGCAGAGACGCGGAGTGAGGTGGTAAGGGGCCGGTGGTTGCCGTTCCCGTTATTGTTGGTGAAACCACGCCGGTCGGGTTTAATACGCAGAGGAAATGAGAGGCGCGGAGGCGCGGAGTTGGGTGGTGGGGGGCGCTGGTTGCCGTTCCCGTGATTGTTGGTTCGTCCGTGCCGGTCAGGTTTTTACTCAGAGGAACTGAGAGAGGCGGAGACGCGGAGTTGGGTGGTGGGGGGGCGGTGGTTGCAGCTCCCGTTATTGTTGGTGAAACAACGCCGGTCGGGATTATTACGCGGAGGAACTGAGAGGCGCGGAGACGCGGAGAGAGGTGGCAGGGGCCGCTGGTTGCCGTTCCCGTGATTGTTGGTGTGTTCACGCCGGTCAGGTTTGTACGCGGAGGAGCTGAGAGACGCGGAGACGCGGAGTGGGGCCGGTGGTTGGAATTCCCGTGATTGTTGGTGCGTCCGTGCCGGTCAGGTTTATCACGCGGAGAAACCGAGAGGCGCGGAGAGAGGTGGTGGGGAGAGAGCTTTCCACACATCGGGTATTACAAACAAAAACGGTCCGGATCGATTGACCCGGACCGTTTACCTTTTCCGCTACTTGTTTCGACTCAGTTCACATCCCACCACACTTTACCATAGAGGCCGTCGGTTCCTCCGAACTGGCGCTGTACGGCTTCAAGGTAGTTGGCTGTGTTGTTGAACTCTTCGTTATCGGGATAGGACAGGCGGGTAGGTACGGCGCGGCCACCCGGCTGAACGCGGTCGTCGGGATAACCCGTCCGTCGCCACTCGGCCCAGGCTTCGTAGCCGTGCATGAACAGGTGGACGTGGCGCTGCTCAGCGATGCGCTCGATCGTGCCATCGTAGGCGATGTCATCGTGAGCGAGGAAATCGCTGACACCCGCGGTGCTGCCGGTCCACTGCAGAATCGAGTTTTCGACAGCGCTGTTGTAGAGCGTCTCGGCATTCTCGCTTGTCCAGTTCCGCTGTGCCGCCTCGGCCCGGGCAAAGAGCACCTGGGCGTAGGTCACGAGATAGACAGGTGCGTCCTGTGCGCGAATG
>CBFGXY010000160.1:0-4871 GCA_965652945.1 uncultured bacterium | reverse complement strand
GCACCGGACATTGCGAAGTATGGAGGTATGGAAGTATGGTCGTGACGTGGAACGTGAACCGACATGAACGCGACGGCTAAGGCACACAGTCCTCATTTTCTCTGCGCCTCTGCGTCTCTCCCTTTCTCTGCGTTATATCCTGAGCGGCGCCAGGAGTCCTCCCACGTTCTCCACGCACAATTACACGCATCTTGGCAGATCGAGACGTCCTTGAGAGTAAGATCTACGACGGTACCCTCTTAGACTCTTCCACGATCGTTTGGTGCGAGCATGACATTCAATACGAGAATGAGACAGTTCGACACGCTCGATGCCGCCATCACCCGGTGGATGGCCGATAACGGAATCACAATACTTCGCATCGCGCTCGGCATCGTTTTTATCTGGTTTGGCGCTCTGAAGTATTTCCCCGGGATGAGTCCCGCTGAGGACCTCGTGAAAGACACCGTACCGTTTATCCCCGGCGAGATATTCCTCCCGTTCCTGGCAACCTGGGAAGTGATCATCGGCATAGGATTCATAACCGGAAGATTCCTTCGCCTCACGATTTTCCTGCTGTTTCTCCAGATGCCCGGCACTATCTCCCCCGTGTTCCTGCTTCCAGACCGGGTGTTCACGTCTTTCCCCTTCGTTCTCACGATCGAGGGTCAGTACATCGTCAAAAACCTCGTACTGATTGCCGCGGCACTTGTCATCGGTGCAACCGTCCGTGGAGGCGGGCTCGTAGAAGCAAGCGAGCAAGACCCGCCTTCAGAGCACGGGGAATGACTTGAGCACACGAGACGAAGATGCGTCCTCGTGATTCTCTGCTCCTCTCCCTTCCTCTGCGTTACATCCTGACCAACGCGGTCTTGCCCCGATTCATGGACCTGTGAGAGAACAGGAGAATGCGAAGTATGGAAGGATGGAGGTATCGTCGTGAGGTGGAAAGTCAACCGACCTGAACGCGACGCCCGAAGTACACCATCCTCATTTTCTCAGCGCCTCTCCCTTCCTCTGCGTTACAATCCGGACCAACGTCGACTTGCCTACCAGCGATGGACCTGACACAATCCTAATCCCCCCCTCTGCGTAACTACGCTACTGCAACTCCACTATAGCATACGCCTTCGGATTCAACAGATGCCCACGTCGACTTAACGTCCCGCTTGTCGCGGTACGACCGCCCTCGATATCTACGTTGAAGTATCCGATATCCAGACGGACGACATCCATGCCTTCGCGAGGCAGAGCCGCCTCTATGAAATAACCATCCTCCGACCGCTCTACCGAATACTTTATCTGCTCGAATCGTGCCGCATGTCTGGCCTCCGGCTCTACGGCATAGAACTGAAAAAAGTGGCTCAACCGGCTGCGCTGCAGGTCCATTGCCCCTCGGGCCGCATGTTCCGTCATATGCATCGTGGACAGGCGGGCGACCGACTGGCCGGTCGACGGATCGGGTGCGCTCAACTGCAGCATGACATCACCAGGCGTCATGTGACGCGCCGTATCCGAAGGAGCATAGTCGACCACTACGGCCACATGGTCTCCGTCGTAAATTGCATTCTGATCTCCAGGATGCAGGTCAGAATCACGGACGTCAACCGTGATATAGAGGTAGTCGTCGTCGTACTGAAATGCAGCGTGTACGTCGCCACCGCCTTGCAGAGGATGGAAGGCGAAGCCCGACCAGTCACACAGGCGACCGTCACTCGTGGAGACGTTCTTTGCCCGATTGGCCACGTACCGATCCCGATTCTCATCAAACACGAGTAAACGGCCTTCCGGCGTGGTCACCTCGCGGTATCCTTCAATGGAACGCAGCGCCGAGATCCGTTCCTGCGTCATCATCTTAAACTTTTCCAGTTCATCCAGCGACCCTTGTAGGCGCTGATTATCCTGGAACCGTTCTTCGCGCAGAAAGCTGATTGTCTGTTCCATCATATCGAGCGCGCTCTCGATCTCGCCGATACGGATAGGCGTTCCCGGCGCATAGAGCGGGCGGAAGAGATTATAATCCCAGCCGAAGTCGTCATAGAGCCGCAGAACAGGTTCGATTTCCCGCGCTGCTTCCTCACCATACAGGAAGTCAAGTGCCCTCAGCCAGGCTTCCTCCGGATCATACTCGAACGGATTGCGCACGAACTCTGCGACTGTGTAAAGCGGCACCATCGACAGGTATGGCTCGACCATCGGGTTGGCGATGAAGCCCGTGGAGACGTCTGCGAGCTCAGGCGAACGACCACGAAGGGGCCCGACGAACGGACGCCATGCGTCGTAATCGTTCACCGGAAAGTTGTCCCATATGAGCGGCTTCCGGCTCATGAGGCGACCCCAATTTCGCGCTTCCGCGGTCGTGATCCGTTCTACGGCGACGTCGACCCCTGTCCAGAATATTGGTACCTTCTGTGGGATGCCACTACCGAGAATGGTGATATACTCCCGGTCACCGAATGAGTCGGTGTACGTGGTCGGACACACGATGAGGTGAGCGCCGCGCTCTCTGAGATCGTCGTACAGACGATTGATCAGATAGACATGTGCCTCACCGAGGTTGTTGAATCGGGCTTTGTCGGCATCATGTGCGAGCTGTTCCGGTACGTCGTCAACGAAGAAGGCGAAATGCTTCACTCCCTGCTCCATCATCGCGTCGATTTTCGCAATGAGTGCCTGGTAGTCTTCATCACTCGAGTATTCGATCGAGAGCCCGGGACTGATGGCATAGTACAGCGTAACGCCCCCGCGCTGCGATTCGGCAAATAGCTCTCTGAATCGATTGAGTTCTTCGGGAGGATACGGTTCGCGCCACCGTGAGCGGTGAAAGGGATCGTCTTTGGGAGCGTAGAAAAACGTATTGAATCCGACCTCCCCACTGAAGCGCACCATGTCGAGACGTGCTTCATGGCTCCAGGGCGTCCCGTAGAATCCTTCGACGATGCCGTGGATCTCGAACGGACTTTCGTGTGATTGCTGTGCGCGAGCCGTCTGAGTCATGGTCATTACGAGCAGGATCAGTAGAAAAAGTCGGTTCATTCCTTCCAGGTAAATCGGCACACAAACCACGGGGCGATCCACTCCGTGTATGGAATCGCCCCGTGAGTTGCGGCATCTGAGATTAGAGCATCAGAGCTCGTAGGTCACGACGAACGCTTCCGCTGCGTAAAACTCCGGAAGGCCAAGTGCATTGAGCGCCTTTGCCGTCTCGGTATTTCGGTCGCGTGCACGCTCCCAGAACTCGCGCGGGTCAGAGGCGCCTGGAAACATGGCGCGGTCTTTCTGGCTTTCGTGCTTGAAGATGGCATCAACCTTACGTTGAAGGTCGTTCTTAGACATGGGAAGGAAGATGTCCGCGTTGTGTATCTCCCATTCCTGCCATGCGCCGCGGTAAAGCCAGACCAGTGGACGATCCTCCTTCGCGGAAGTCGCGCGCTTTTCGGTTTTCCTGTTGTCCGACTTCTTCGCATCCGGCTTCGCGTTGGTCTTCTCGGAAGCGGACTGGCCATTGTACAGTTTTAGAGCGTCTCGAATCGCGACGTAGCACATTCGGTGTGTTCCGTGCGGGTCGGAAAGGTCTCCGGCAACGAAGACGTGGTCCGGCTTGAGTTCGTTCAGCAGATCAAGAACGACCTTTACGTCATCCGGACCGATAGGCTTTTTCTGAACGGTTCCGGTGTGGTAGAACGGCATGTCGAGGAAGCGAGCCGCCTCCTCTCCGAGCCCCATCACCTCGATACCCGCAATAGCCTCAGCGTAGCGGATGTGGGCCTTGATGGCTTGAACCTCCGGTGTGTCGACCTCCCCCGGCTTCTTCCGTGCAAGGAAGTCAAAGATTTTCTTCTTTTGTTTCCGGAATCCATCCTCGTCTTTTCCCGAAATGCCGAGCTGGCTCGTGCTCATGCTGACGAATCGGAGCGAGCGGCGTACGTCGGCATCAAACACGGCAACCGATCCGTTCGTCATGTAGGCGACGGTCACGTCGTTGCCATTGGCGACCAGCTTATCCAGCATCCCACCCATCGATATGACATCGTCATCCGGGTGCGGGCTGAACAGGATCACCTTCTTATTCTTGACGAGTCGATCACGGTAAACGATTCTCTGACGCAGATCTTCGAAAACCTGTCGGCAAAGCTCATCGACGTGTTCGTACTGGTGTACCAGGGAGTGGAGATGGTGCCGGTAAAAATCTGACTGGTCCAGCGTGAGGATGGCTTTGTCAAGCTTCTCGGACAGCCAGATGACGGCGCGTTTGGCCATCTCGGGCGTCCACTCGACCGGTTTCACCAGCCAGGGGGTCACCTCGCGCGTGAGGTGTGTAGCGGCGGCCCGGTCAATGTAAAACGCTGCGTTGCGATGATTCTGCAGGTAGGTGGCGGTTACCGATGTGTTGGGTTCTTCCTCGACCGCCCGGCGAATGATCGGTGCCTTGTGTTCGCCGGTCGCGATCAGGATGATCTCGCGCGCGTCCAGGATCGTACCCACACCCATTGTGATGGCCTGGCGCGGGACATTTTCTTCCCCGAAGAAGTCGCTCGCCGCATCCTTCCGCGTAATCTCATCCAGAACAATCAGGCGCGTACGAGTCTCAGGCCCCGATCCCGGTTCATTGAAACCGATATGACCGCTCCGTCCGATACCCAGCAGCAGAAGATCAAGTCCGCCAAATTTTTCGATCTGATGCTCGAACGTCAGACAGAACGTTTCGACATCTTCAGGCGGAATGTCTCCACGAGGGACGAAGATGTTGTTGTCCGGGATGTTCACATGGTCGAAGAAGTTCTCCCGCATGAAGCGATGGTAGCTCTGCAGGTTGTTCGGATCCATGGGGTAATACTCATCCAGGATGAAGGCGATAACGTTAGAGAAATCGAGGCCTTCCTCCCGATGCA
>CBFGXY010000159.1:0-4874 GCA_965652945.1 uncultured bacterium | reverse complement strand
CAGGAATATGGGCGCCTCATACCAGCCGGTCTCGATGTGCTCTTTATCCCACTCCCCCCACTTATCATTTCCGCGTCGTTCTTCTGCCTGGAACGGCAACATCAGGGAGTTCCGATACCGGTCTCGCTGCGCGTTGGTCATCAGACCCGGGTTAAGCCTTTTCTGATTGAGGAGGTTCTGCACTGTGAAGAGCAGTTCGACATTCCCCTGTGGAACGTTGAGCATTTTCGATATCCGCAGGTCGACGTTGGTGAAGTCGACGATGTCTACACGCTGATGCAGCTCCGGATTGCTCTCCTGTGGGTTCCAGATCATGTAGCCACCCTCACGCCACTCGAAGAGCGGGTTGACGTAGATGCCTCCGATCGGGTGGTTTCCGAGCACGCGCGGTCCGAAATCGTTCGGCGTGCGAAGGTTGAGGTTCACGTAGGCCACCGGCCTCGGCTGTGGTCTTGAGGAGATCGGAGCACGAAGCTGCTGCGCGGCCTTCAGGGGATCCTCATAGAGCTGACTGAAACCCGCCTGCCCATACGAAACCACCTGATAATCGTAGTTTGCCCAGAAGGTGAAGAAGCGTCCGAGATTCTTCTCAATCCGGAGTTCGATGCCTCGCACATCACTGAATCCGTCGTTCTGATACGTGTTGACGACGATATCCTCGTAGTAACTGTAATACGTTACCGGCAAAGCGCGATTCTGGACGTCCTTATAATAGACGCTGACATTTGCGAGGTAATTGTTGAACAGGCTCTGCTCGTAGCCAAACTCGAATGCCGTCGTCTTTTCTGGCGGCAGGTCAGGGTTTGGAACCGCCGTACGCGTTCCACCGATCGTCTGGTTGAACATGTGCTGCGCGCGCGGCATCTGATACGCGATCCCGTAGTTGAAATAAAGTTTGCTCGATGTTGTGATCGGGAACGACGTACCGATTCGCGGTGCGAGGCGGAATTTCCCCTTCACATTCTTGACAGGCCATCCCGGTGGCGACTCTATGAGTTCTCTCCACAAGAGCCACCGTTCATAGCTTCCGGCATCGCCTTCCAGGCTGTGATAATGATGCGTGAAGACATCGCGGAAATTGGGATCGAGAGGATGGGAGATATCATAGGCGTGACGCATCGGGTTGAAGTACTCAGCTCGTAGCCCCACTGTGGCAACCATCCCCTCATACTCGAGCTTGTCCTGTACGAACACAGCGACTTCGAGCGGCGTGGCCGTATAGTACTGATAGTGGGTCGGTTCGAAGCTGAAGGATGCCAGCTGGTTCAGGCCTGAATAGACGAACATGTGGTTGTACCGCACATCGAATCCGGCCTCGAGTTGGTGATGGCGGTTGACCTGGTGCGTAATGTCTCCACGGAACGTTGTGGACCACGCGTACGAGGAGTCTGCTGCGGCGGCCCACCCGCTGATCCGGAACCGGCCGAGGACGTCATCCACGAACAGAACGCCGTAATCGGGCATGCCAAGGCTCGGCAAGTTCATGAACTCGCGTCCACCGAAGTTTACGTATGCGTTCGGGTCGGACGTGCTGAACCCGAATGGAGTGACGGTATTGTCGTTGTAGTAGAATTGCGCTTCGATGTTGGCAAAGGTGTTCTGCGAGAACACGTGCGTCAGTTTGGCGCCGCCGCTGAAGAGCCGATCCGTGTAGAACTGACTTCGGCCAATGTTGAACAAATGGAGGAAGCCGTTATCACCCGCGATCATTCCCGCCTGCTGCGCAACCGAGGCGCGGGAGTTGGTCAGGAAATTGAAGCGGTCGGTCGAGGCAACGAGAGAGCCGCCGGCATTGCTGGCCGAACCCGCATTGATCGTGTTCGTGGTGGCGTAAAGCCCCGTGAGGGTGAGTGTGGTCTGCGGGTTGAAACGCGTCGTCGTCTTGAGCTGCGCATTCCAGTCGACGTAGTTGTCGCGACCGCCAAGCGGGAAGGCGAACTGCGTATCTTCGTACTTCACGCCGAGCAGAAACGTGGTCTTCGGCAGCACGAACGGGCCGGTAATGGCTCCCTCGATGTAGTAATCCGGCCGAGTCGCCACCTCGAATGCCGGATGTTGCATCCGCCAGAGCGCCAGTTTCTCCTGGGCTGTGAGGCCGGGCGTCCCCGTGCGCGCATTGTTCCAGCCGCGGAATCCCGTGAAGATATCCTCGTCGGGGATCCAGCACGACCCTTCCGGAGCCGTTGGATCACCGCAGAGCTCGTTGTCGTCACGAATGATGGCCTCAGCCGGGACTCCAGTCAGAGCATATTCTCCTGCATAGGTCTCATACAGCGGCGAGCCGGGCTCCCACGGACCTTTCCCGAAATACCGCTTCTGACCGGGGGGCGCATAATCGATTTTAGCATTCACCGTAAACCGGTCGCGCGATCCCTCCTTTGTGATGACATTCACCAGTCCCGACTGAAAACCTCCGTAGCGCGCTTCAAATCCGCCCGTCTTGACCTGGATTTCCTCGACCGTCGCCGTATTAAAGCTCATGTACGAGTTGCCCGACCGCGGACTGCGGAGCGACTGGCCATCCATCCGGATGTCTGTCTCGCGGATGCTGCCGCCACGGATCGAGAGCCCCGTGCCCTCGGCCGTGCTCTGGAGTTCCACGCCTTTGATCATCCCGATGAACTCGTCGACGCGCGTCGTGGGCGACTCTGTGACCCGCGTCGGTGAGATATACTCGACGGTGCCCGAGATGTCCGGCCGGATCACATCACGTTCTGCCACAACGACAACCTCGTCGGCCTCGATCGTGGCATCAGCGAGATTAAAATTAATGGTCGTGGTAAGTCCCGAGTTCACCCTTACCTCTGACTGTACCTGAGAGGTATATCCCACCAGCGAGGCGCGTACGTTGTAGGTACCCGGCGCGACGTTCAGAATATCGAAGTACCCGTCAGGGTCTGCCGCGGCACCGATGGTTTCCGGGGCAGCGACCGGCTGTCCGCCGATCCACCGCTCAGTAATGATGACGTTTGTGCCGGGAAGCGGCTCACCGGTCTGCGCGTCCAGAACGCGACCGGATATTTTCCCTACCTGGGCCGAGGCATCGATAGCGACGAAGCCGAACGCCACGAGGACGAAGAACGAAACGATGAGTCTGTGATGAAATGTCATGTCCGTACCCTGATGCTGCCAGATTCGTATTTCACCGTAGGTGGTCACTGAATTGGCATGAGCCAAAAGCCTCATCTGTGCCTGCCGACCCGTAGAAACGGTCGTCGACGTAGACGATGCTCGACACGTGCCCCCGGTTGGTCCGGTTCGTCACCTGCAGGTAGAGCTCTTGACCTGACTCTGCCGTGAAGCGAGCCTCCCAGGGTGGACTCACGTTCAGAACGAAGGTCGTGTCGCCTGCCACGAACAAGGAGTCCCCGCTTACAAAGCTGGTATCACTTTCGGCCGGATAGCCACGCGGCCCGATGAATGCTACGTCTACCTGATTTGCGCTGCCTGCGGCAACGTAGGTCACTTCCCAGCTGTCCGTTTGATCACAGCCGGTGAAGATGATGAACGAGGCAAGTAGCCAGATGAATCGCTTTCCCATAACGATCTGATTGAGGGCGTCGATGCCCGTCGAACGGTCGCATAATAGCGCTTCCATAACGTACTGATAATGTAATATCAGATGGTATATGTGAGGCGTAACATTTTTATGTCATCCCATATTTTTTACCCTTTACGACGCTGCCCAATTATTAACACATATATCTCTTCCACCTTTAAACCGTGTGCACCATGTAGTTAATCCATGAATCTACACATGTCCGCCGGCACACATTCAATACACATGTACTGGCGGTTTTTTCGGCCGATTCCGTCATCTGCGGCCAGTGCATATGTGCGGTTTTATGCTCGGGGCTGTTTCGGTAGACGCGCCGGCGCGCAGCATTAGAAAGGCTGGAATTGGGAGCGCTCCCAGGTCGGTCGAAAATTACCTGGTGACATAACTGCGCGGCACCACGCCGGACGTCATACGATCACTACGCGAAGTCATCCGATCACTACGCGGAGTCATCTGATCACTACATGAAGTCATCGGATGATGCGCACCACTCCTCGCATGGCTTCTTCGACTTCTGGGGGGACGCCCCACTTTTCGTCAAATCGGCCGCGAGCCACAACACGGCTATTGTGATCATCCCAGAGGATGAAATCATCCGTGTCGGAGAGCATCAGAGGAGGTATCGCTCCCTTGAAGTCAAGTCCGTCGCTTTTCGGATCTATGTCGAACCGCCACCAGGGTACCCCGGAAGAGACGAGGACATATCTCCCGTCGACGGGATAGACATAGGTGAGGCCGTATCGACTGGGGTCTGCCTCCAGGTGAAAAGGCAGCCCATCTGCCATGTCGGCAAGCACTCCGTTTGTGGATGGCGTGCCGAGAAGAACAAGGTTGCCGGTCTCGAGATCACTGGGTTGAACATCCGTGTCGGCAATGATCCGGGGAAAGACCATCACGCGGTTTAGAAACCATCCCCGGTAGTCGGACCAGGTCCCGGCCTCCACCGCCTCGTTTAATCGCTTCTCCTGATCCTCTCGCGACGGCTGACCCTGGGTGCCATAAACATAAACATGCCGGCCGGCTACCACGTGGCTCATAGGTCCTTCGAGGCCGCGCCGCTTTGCCGGCTCATAGTTGACAGGAAACCGGCCGACCGCCCATGCGCCGTTGATGCGGTGGAACGACAACGTGTCGCCCTCCAACGCAAAGGCGATCCCATCGATGACAACGCGTGTTACTTCATCGCCACGCTGGGGATGACCAGCGAGAAAGAGCGAAAAGCCTTCGAGCGAATCGGTGGTGACATGAAGGACGCCTTTGGATTCGAAACGTGCGTCGATGTGGGCATGCATGCCCGGAACAAGCCGATCGATAC
>CBFGXY010000158.1:0-4877 GCA_965652945.1 uncultured bacterium | reverse complement strand
ATGACGTCCTGCGACCCGGCGACGAATCCGCCAAGAGAGGCAAAGCTCTTTGAAAATGTGCCGGTAGTGAGGTGTACCCGATCGCTGAGCCCAAAGTGAGCCGCAGATCCGCGGCCTCCGGGGCCGATGACACCTACCGCGTGCGCGTCATCCAGCATTAGAGCAGCGTCGAACTGCTCCGCCAGTTGGACGAGTTCTGGTACTTCAGCGATGACCCCATTCATCGAAAAAACGCCGTCGGTCACTATCAGCCGGCCGGCGTCGGGTCGATCTTCGGCCGATCGCTCCAGCAGCATACGCAGATGATCCATATCGTCGTGGCGGTATCTGACCGTGTCGGCCAGACTGACCCTCGTGCCTGCAACGATACATGCATGGTTGTCCTTATCAGAAAACACGACGTCTCCTTTTCCCGCGAGCGCTTGAATCACGCCCTGATTCGTCATGTATCCGGTCGAGAACAGAACAGACGCTTCCGTTCCCATGAACTCCGCCAGACGGTGTTCAAGTTCGATGTGTAGATCCAGGGTGCCATTCAGGAAACGGCTGCCCGTACATCCTGTGCCATACTTGTCAATGGCTTGTTTGGCTGCCTCTTTAACGCGAGGATCCGAAGTCAGGCCGAGGTAATTGTTCGATCCGGCCATAATGATTTCCTTGCCATTGATAACTGCTCGCGATCCATCGTTTCGTTGAAGCGGACGAAAGTATGGATACAGACCAGCACTTTTGACCTGCGCGTAATCTCCGGAGGGGTCAAAGAATTGATGGCACTTATTGAACAACGCAGGATCCGAGCGAACCGAAGCCTGCTCCTCATTCGGTGCGGAAATCGGATCGTCCTCCCTGTAGAAATCAGGTATGGTCATTCGATGATCGGGAAGGTAACAGTGAACGAGCCGCTCCAACGTGGGGCAGCCGCAGTCAACTGTTTAGCGTGAGGTTAAACGCGTTGGTCGAGTTCGTTTACACCTTGCGAAGTGAGAAAGGAAGCGTGGCGGTGCGTAGGCACCCGTATCGGATTGGGCTGTACGGACACCGCGTACATACGTGCAAATAAACTTCTATACAGGACGTAAACATCTATGTTCGGTTGCGTCTGGGAATTAGCACTATCTCAAAATCAGAGGCCGAGCACGAGGCTGGCATGAAGGCCGACTGGCGAGGGAATGACTCGAACGGTCAGATCCTCACCTATATCGAAGTCGAGAAGATGTGCGCTTACGTAGGCGTCCAGTATCGTCAGCCCACAGACTAAGCCGACGCCAATGTAGAAAAGGTCACGGTTGCGCCGATAATTATCCCGGATACGCCTCAGATTCGGCGCCAGACGCTGGCGGCGCTGTGCCGCTTCCAGCTCGCTCAACTGGTGATCGGGAGGTAGATTCTCCCGTTCGAGGAATTCCTGATAGGCTCGTTCAAATTCTGGGTAGCCTGGCCGGCCATCATCCCATAAACGAGGTTCTGCGTACCAGTACGCCTCGCGGTAGGCTACATAGTTCTGGTGAGCCGAATGTGCAGAGTAGGCAACCCACACCAGACCACCATACACGAAGGGCAGTTTATAATATTGCCGGTTGTAGACCTGGCCCCATCCCGGCACGGCCGCTGCGCGCCATAGTGCGCCCCGGGGCGTGTGCCCACCCGATTCACTCGCCTCCTGCGCCGCGCTCCGTCCGGGCGCAATAGCCAGTAAAATAACAGCCATTAAGACGGTTAGCCGGCACGATCGACCGGACACGTTAGCCACGCGTGATAGCCTCGAGGAGTCGCTCGAGGTCATCGTCAGAGTAGTATGAGATTTCGATCCGACCACCTTCCGCCCCGCGATGAGTGATCTGAACCTGCGTGCTAAGGTGTGTTCTGAGACGATTCGTAAACTCCTGAACCTGCAGCCGGACGACTTCGGGCTGCTCGGGTACGCTCTTCGATTTCGAATGCCCGTTCGATTTGTCTCGGCGCAGCTTTCGCGCCCGTTCTTCTACCTGACGAACCGAAAGGTCTTTATCGATAATCTCCTGAAGCAGTACTTCCTGCGCCTCTTCATCTTCGACTGTGATCAGCGCCCGTGCATGGCCCATGGAGACGGCGCCGTCCCTGAGACTCGCCTGGATGGCGGGAGGGAGCTTCAGAAGGCGAAGAAAATTGGCTACGGTAGCACGATTCTTGCCGACTTTCGTAGCCACCTGTTCTTGCGTGAGGTCGCACTCTTCGATCAGTCGCTGATATCCGATCGCGATCTCCATCGGGTTCAGCTCCTCACGCTGGACGTTTTCAACGAGAGCCATCTCGAGCATCTCCTCCGTATCGGCCTCGCGGACGAAGGCCGGGATTCGCTCCAGGCCCGCCCGTTTGGCGGCACGAAGCCTACGCTCTCCGGATATCAGTTCGAAGCGGCCATCCTCCAGCACCCGGACGGTTATTGGCTGGATGATCCCCAACTGCCTGATCGATGCTGCTAGCTCATCCAGGTGCTGCTCGTTGAAGGTCTCTCGAGGTTGATAGGGATTGGGTCGGATCGCCGGAACTTCAATTTCAGCAACCCGGCCAACGAGCCGCACCCGATCATCAAACCTGTGTGTACCAGATGCGGATGTGCGCTCGCCGCCCTGCTGTTTGTCCTGGGACGGTAGCAGTGCACCTAAACCGCGTCCAAGTACAGCCTTTTTTGACGCCATGAGTACATTAGTGTGGTCGGAAGGAGAACGAATGCATGGAAGCCGTCAGACGGCGAACCCACCTGCAGCGCGCGACCGCACACGCTCGGATGAATCAGCGTCGCTGCCCGCAATCGACTTCGGCGAGGCGTGCTCAGGGTTGTTGCGCAGAATCTCTCGAGCCAGCGCCATGTAATTTCGTGCTCCCATGCTTGTCGCATCGTACAGGAGAACCGGCTTGCCAAAACTCGGGGCTTCCGAAAGACGAACGTTTCGCTGAACGATTGTTTTGAACACTTTCTCACCGAAGTAACGCCGGACCTCTTCGGCTACCTGGTTAGAAAGTCGAAGTCTGGTGTCGAACATTGTAAGGAGCACGCCTTCAACCTCGAGATCCGGATTGAGATGCTGCCGTACGATCTTGATGGTATTGAGCAGTTGCCCGAGGCCCTCCAGGGCGAAGTACTCCGCCTGAACGGGAATCAATACCGAGTCTGACGCCGTGAGCGAGTTCAGCGTGAGGAGCCCCAGAGACGGCGGACAATCGATCACCACGAAGTCGTACTTCTTGCGGGTCGTCTGCAACGCCTTTTCAAGCAGGCGCTCGCGCTCCGGCATATCGATCATCTCAATTTCAGCGCCGACGAGGTTGATATGGCTCGGCACGATATCCAGAAACGGCATCTCCGAACTTTGCACCGTCTCGTCGATTGGCAGCTCACCAATCAACACCTCGTAGACCGAGCCTTCCACTGTACGCTGATTGATGCCCGTCCCAGAACTGCCGTTGGCCTGTGGGTCGATATCAATCAAGAGTGTAGTGTGCTCCGTAGCTGCAAGCGATGCTGCCAGGTTCACCGCAGTTGTGGTTTTCCCGACTCCTCCCTTCTGGTTTGCTACGGCAATTACTTTTCCCATTCAAAAAATGCGGTTACGCACATGTGGAATAAGCCCGCGCGACTCTAATAACGTTCTTTCGTATTCCGTTTATCGCGCTGCGGGCTGGTCTCTCCAAGATACGAAATAAGCCGGACATATCGTGCCGGCGTAAACGGAACCTGCTGCGAATACACGCTCTGCTCCGAACTTTGATGCATACCTATCATAATGTGGCTGTAATGCGAGGATGATCGACAACAGCCGAGACCATGGCACGCCAATTTGTTCTGAAACAGGACCGGGTCCAACCGCGTGATTTTCAGCTCGACTATCGTGAGCAATTAAATGATCAGCAGTATGAAGTTGTAACTGCGGGCCAGGGTCCGGTTCTGGTTATAGCAGGGGCAGGCACCGGTAAGACGCGCACGCTCGTCTATCGTGTGGCCTATCTCATCGAGACCGGCGTGAAACCCGAACATATTCTTCTGCTCACATTTACGCGGCGTGCCGCTCGCGAAATGCTGGCCCGCGCTGCAGATCTGCTGGATGGTAGATGCAGCAGAGTGACCGGCGGTACGTTTCACTCATTCTGCTTATCCATTCTTCGCCGCCACGCCGTCGCAATTGGATTTCCGCGGAACTTCAGTATCCTCGACGCCTCGGATGCGGCCGATGTCATCGATCTGATTCGGACCGCCCGTGAATATCATCGGACCGATAAACGATTCCCGCGGAAAAGAACTCTGCAGACGATCTTCTCCACCGTGTGGAATCGTGGCATCCCGCTGAATGAAGTCGTTGAAGCACAATATCCGCAGTTCGAGGAGTTCTTAGAGGAAATACGCACGCTCGCTCATGATTATGAGCAGTACAAGGTGAAGCATGGTCTGATGGATTATGACGACCTCCTCCGGCGTACCCTCGAATTGCTTCAGAATCATAACGGGATACGGCGGGAGGTGGCTTCCGGCTGTAGGCATGTGCTGGTGGATGAATATCAAGACACCAATTCCATGCAGGCGGCATTGGTACGCGCCCTCTCGTCGGTCCATGGAAACGTGATGGCGGTCGGGGATGATGCGCAGAGCATTTACCGTTTCCGGGGAGCCGACGCGCGCAATATTTTCGAGTTTCCGGACCAGTTTGAGGGCACGAAGGTCTTGAAACTGGAACACAATTACCGATCGACTCAACCGATTCTGGATCTGGCCAATCATGTTTTGACCCATGCCCGAAAGAAGTACGATAAATCGCTTTTCAGTGACAGGACCGATGGAGAGAAACCGGCCCTGGTTGCCGCCAAACTTGACGAAAGGGATGTTGCGGCGCGAAAGCTCGATC
>CBFGXY010000157.1:0-4884 GCA_965652945.1 uncultured bacterium | reverse complement strand
TCGATCGCGTCAGCGCCTGTTCATACGGAAGGTGCAAGGCCTCGTGGCTCGTATAAAACGACACACGTTCCAGATCATCCGTATGAGAGTCGCTCACCGTCTCCAGGAATTTGAGCGCGTCTCGGATTGAGGAAAGCAGCAGTTCGTACTCGGCAGCGAGTGGCGAGTCCTCGAAGAAATCCACCTTCCAATATTCGGGATGATGGAGATCCGCGAATCCGCCTTGCGACAATGCACGCACATAGTTCAGGGTTGCTGCGGAAACGTTGTACGCCTGTAGCAGCCGGCGCGGGTCGGGCGTGCGCTCCTCCAATGAAAAACCAGGTCGATTGATGATGTCACCGCGATACGTGGGTAGCGTGACACCGTCGACCGTTTCGTAGACAGACGATCTCGGCTTGGCAAACTGTCCCGCGAAGCGTCCGATTCGCAGGACAGGCCTCCGCATTCCGTAGACGAGAACGAGGCTCATCTGTAGCAGAATCTTCAGGCGATTCGTGATGATCTGTGTATTGCACTCATCGAATCGCTCGGCGCAATCTCCACCCTGAAGGATAAACCGCTTGCCTACGGCGGCTTCAGCGAGGTGGGTTTTCAGGCGGGCAATCTCCCACTGCGTGACGAGTGGGGGGAGGGTCGCAAGCTCTGCCAGCGTCGATTCGACGGCGGCGGGATCGGGATACTCGGGTTGCTGAAGGGCGGTGCGCTCACGCCAGGAATCGACTGCCCACTGACGTGGATGAAGTGTACTCAACGGATTAGGGAAATGCAGGAATCGAATTGATTCGGCCGCATACGATGCGTCGGGGGATTCGTTCTAAGAAGGGAGGCGGTATGTAATCGCTCTACCGCCGGAAACGCCCGAAATCAGTTGCGGATAATGAAACAGAAAAGAGTGTGGGGGTATTATTATAATAAAGTATCTTTGTAACTGCACGTTTGTTGATGTTGGATGACCCATGTTCATCCGCATCACGTATAAAGAGACGGTGAGGACAGTCGTAAAGTATATTGACGAATCGGTCGCTCGCATGATTTATTCCGCAAGAACGAGACATATCGGACGATCGATGTCAGATCGTACTCAAGGCTATGCGCCGGACCGCTCGCGAGGATATGCGTTAAAAGATCATCGTCTTGTAGTCATTTAATATTACAGTACAGTCACAATTAGCCTAATTTACCTTCCGGTAGGTTGCGCTGGAGTAGAGGGGAGTGCGTTTTTGCCGGTTTAAAAGCGGGGTGGTGCCCGCACTGACAATCGATTTATCCCCATTATGAGCTACGATCTCACGGCGTTTTCTCGGGACTTACAGGACAGACTAAATTGGCTTTTTAAGGAAATAGTCCGCCTTCAGGAAGAGAACGACCGACTTCTTGCGGAGAATCAACAATTGCGTGAGGAGGCAACCTTATCCCGGCTCGTAAGGGAAATCGGGGAGCGAGACCAGATGCCGTCCCATTCTCAAGACATGCCCTCGCACATACCGTTCGATCTGGATCGGGAAACGATCGAGTTTTATCGTACGCTCCCCTCGTCGTTCACCTTCTCAGATTACTTCGAGGCCGCCGACGCGCATGGGCTCAGCGCGGGAACAGCGCGCGACTGGATGCTGATTTTCTTCAGGGAGAATATGCTTGCTCAGCGTGGCCGGACCATCGAAAAGTATGAGAGCCAGCCGTATCCAGTGCGGCTGGCTCGCTGAAAGCTACAGATCATAAATCTGCCCATACTTCGAGTCAATATAGCGTAGCCACGCCCGGGCATCGATTCCTCCGCCGGTCACATCTTGCAGAATCTCAGTTGCACTTCTGGCTCGACCCCAGCGATGCACCCGCGTTCGAAGCCACTCTCGGACGTCGAGCAGTTGATCATTCTCGATGAGGTCGTGCAGAGGTCCGAGCTCGGCTTCTGCCGCTTCGGCGAGCTGCGATGAAATAATCGTTCCGAGTGCGTACGTGGGGAAGTAGCCTATCGCGCCGAGGGACCAGTGGATGTCCTGGAGCGCACCGTTGCGGTGGTTATCTGGCCGGATTCCCAGATACTCCGAGGTGAGCTCGGCCCATGCCTCCGGAACGTCATTCGGCTTGAGCCTCCCCGCCACGAGGTCCGTCTCGATCTCGAATCGCAGCATGACGTGGAGATTGTACGTTACCTCGTCTGCTTCGACCCGGATCAGCGATGGTTCGACGCGGTTGATTCCTCTGTAAAAACCCTCGACATCCACATCCATGAGCGCATCGGGGAAGGTCTTTGCCAGCCGCTGGAAGTTCCGTTGCCAGTACGCACGGCTGCGTCCGATTTGATTTTCCCAGAACCTGGATTGGGATTCATGCATGGCCAGCGACGTGCCCTCGGCAAGCGGAGTTCGGTCGAACCGAGGATCGATTCCCTGCTCGTAGAGTGCATGACCCGCCTCATGCAGCGTCCCGAAAAACCCCGATGGAAAGTAATCTTCGTTGATGCGTGTCGTAATTCGTACATCCGATATTGAAAAGGTAGTGGTAAACGGATGTGCGGACAGGTCTTGCCGTCCCCGTTCAAAGTTGTACCCGATACTCCGCGCTGCCTCGAGTCCGAACGACCACTGCCTGGAAGCGTCGAACTGTCGATAGAGAAACGAGTCGTCAACCTGCACACCGTCAGAGATCTCATTTATGGTGGGGATGAGTTTCTGCCGGAGCTCGTCGAAGACCTGCTTCACGGTGCTCGCCTTCATATCGGGCTCGAATTCATCGATCAGTGCATCGTAGGGATCGGTTTCGTATCCGATCGCCTCGGCTTTCCGGAGTACAAGCTCAAGGATTCGTTCGAGGTGCGGCGCGAAGTGCGAGAAGTCGTCCTGTTCCCGGGCATGCTTCCAGCCCTCACGCGCCCGCGATCCGGCCAGCGCCATTTCAGAGACCAATTGGGCCGGAATCTTCCGTTCGCGCTCGAGATCGCGTGACGTGGTTCGGACGAGCGGCTGGGTGAAATCGGGCGAGAGGTCTGATATTTTTGCTCTTTCGAGGAGCTCCAACGTTTCGTCCGACACAAGGAGATTGTGCGCCATTTCCCGAATCGTAGCCACCTGATGCGCCCGCGCCTCTGCACCTCCGGCGGGCATGTACGTCTCCTGATCCCAGTCGAGGACGGCGGCGGCCGCATTCAGGTCTGCAATGCGTCCGAGGTGATCAAGCAGTTCCTGTACAGATTCGGGATGGCTCATTTGCGATTTGGATAAGGAATTGAAATTTGCGCTGTGTTGAAGTGATGTCGAAGTGCGGCCTACGTTCCGGACGGTGCTTAACAGCGATCATCACATGGATCGCGGGGCCTATAAACGACATTGGCTCACGATGACAAAGGGGTGACGAAGAGCAGCTCATTCGTATTAATCACCGGGAGGAGCGGGAAGGGGAGATGCTATCTGAGCAGCCGCCCGCGCCTGCATTTCCGTTGAAAAAATGGTGAGAGTGAATCGCCTCCGGTTTTGATCGGATCAATCGGCTTGACTCATCGTGCTAGCGTGCCCTAAACTACTGATCTCGCGAACGAGACAGTTCTAAATCCACGCCAATGTAGCTCAGTTGGTAGAGCAGCTCACTCGTAATGAGCAGGTCAGCGGTTCGAGTCCGCTCATTGGCTCCCCTAAAACGCCCTTTACAGCACGTAGAGGGCGTTTTTGTTTTGTATCAGTATGACCGACGACAACGCGCTGCTACACATGTGCTATAAATCCGTTGCGCTCGCATCGCATTTCAGTCACCGGACATTCGGGTGCAGAACTTGATTGGTGTGAGGATGGTGCGTCCCTTGAGAGCAGGCTACTACTTCGCTGGAAGATGATCCTCTTTCCACCGGAGACCATCCCGTGCATGGTCGGCTACTTGTACGTCCCGTCTCAACTGTCCCAACCATTACACATGAATCCTGAGCGCGAGGAGCAGTGGAAGTGATTGGCAGAGAACGCCATGGCCATCCGCATTTCGCCAACTTCCATCTCAATGTCCGCTCGCTGCCCCACCGTTCAAGTATGTTACGTTGCACTGGACATGCGAGCCACGAGTGTGGTCGGGAAAGGGTATCATGTAGCCGATCTTCGTAAATATGTGGGACGACCTGCGTCTGCTTATGAAATTCGACGGAAAGACAGCTTATATCACCGGGGGAGCGTCAGGAATCGGTGAGGCAGTGGCGCGCCGCCTGGCGGCCGAAGGCGCCCGTATCGTGATCGCGGACATTGACGAGGCAGGCGGAAGCCGCGTTGCCGGGGATCTCCCGGATGCCATTGCTCACCGTATTGATACCAGTAACGCCGTCGCAGTGCACGAATCCATTCAGGCAGCCGTAGAGCAATACGGACGGATCGACATCATCTTCAATAATGCCGGTATCTCGGGCGACCAGCGTCCCATTCATGAGAGTTCGCTCGAGAATTGGAAAAGGGTCATGCGTACCAATGGAGACGGGATCTTTTGCGTGCTGAAATATGGCATAGGCGCGATGCTCCGAACTGGCGGTGGTTCAATCATCAACACATCCTCCATTAATGGACTGGTCGGGCTGCCGAATATCGCGCCCTACACATTTTCGAAATGGGGCGTGGTCGGGATCACTAAATCGGCGGCGCTTGAGTACGCCGACAGAGGAATCCGTGTCAACGCCGTAGCACCTACGGTCGTGCGCACGAAAATGGTCGAGCGCTTCATAGCAGAAGCAGACGATTTCGAAGAAATGGAAGCGCGCCTGGAGGCTTTCCACCCCATCCCGGGGCTGCCGGAGCCGAGCGACGTTGCCGCTGCCGTGGCGTTTCTGGCATCAGACGATGCGCGATTCATCACCGGACATGTCATGCCAATCGACGGGGGATACACGGCCCAGTGAATCGCCTTTCTCAGAAA
>CBFGXY010000156.1:0-4902 GCA_965652945.1 uncultured bacterium | reverse complement strand
TGCGCCGGCTCGAGACCAAAACCATCATATGCGCCGAGGATTTCAAAGCCCGCCTCGAGCAGTCTTGATCTGATATCCTCTTCGGAGTATGCGCGCTGTTGATGCACCTCACGAAATTTCTTACCGTCAACCTCAATTTCAATAACCGTCGAGTGCAGTCGGGACTCAGGATCGTATCGGCTCGATCGTTTGAATCTGAATCCGTCTTTTTCTCGATGATCCTCAAACAACCGCTCGTTCTTCAGCGAGTTGGAAGGTGTGCTTTGATCGAAGATGTAAACCCCGTCGCTGGTGAGGGATCGATACACGTTCGAGAGTAGTGAATCGATTTCCCCGTATTCCAGCAGGTAGTTGAAGCCGTCGTAGAGTAGCAGGATCACGTCGGCTGTGGCGTCAAGGTTGAAGTGCCTGAAATCCGCGACCTCGAATCGTATGGGAACGTCTGCCATTGCTGCTTTTCTGCCCGCTACCTCGAGCATCGACCGCGAGCGATCGGTGGCAAGCAAGTTCGTGAAGCCGAGTCGGGCGAGTTCGATTGCCAGCGAACCCGTCCCACACCCCAGTTCCGCAATGAGGTTCGGATACGGTCGGTGCAGCTCGATGAGATGTTGGATATGCCGTGCCCACGACTCATAATCAACATGATCCATCACAAAGTCGTACCCCGCAGCGAGCACGGTATAAGGATCTCGGGGCACGGGCCGTTCGATCGAGGTCATCGTTCCACTTTCATATCCTTCCTGCGTCTGGCTATGTCGATGGCCAGGTAGAGAGCACTGCGCATACTGCCGGGTGAGGCCTTCCCCTCACCTGCTATGTTAAACGCCGTACCGTGGTCGGGCGACGTACGCACGATCGGGAGTCCGGCCGTGAAGTTGACTCCGCTTTCAAATGCCAGGGTCTTGAACGGAATCAAGCCCTGGTCATGATACATCGCAAGCACTGCATCATACAACCGGTAACCGCCAATGGCGAAGAAGCCGTCGGCGGGGAAAGGTCCGAACACCAGGTTTCCTTGCGAGCATGCCTCGTCGATCGCAGGCACGATGGATTCGATTTCCTCCTTCCCCATGATGCCTCCGTCACCGGCATGAGGATTCAATCCGAGGACGGCAATCTTCGGTCGATCGATCCCAAAGTCGTCGCGCAGGCTGGAATCCATAATCGATATTTTCTGGAGGATCGCCTCTCGTGTGATACCTCGAGGCACATCCCAGATTGCCACGTGTCCGGTGACGAGACCCACTCGAAGTGTGTCGGAGATCATCATCATGGTGTGGGCATGGGCACAGGTCCGGCGGGCGATGAACTCGGTGTGCCCCGGATCTTTATATCCGGCCCGTGAGATTGCTTCCTTGGAAATAGGTGCCGTCACGATTGCATCGGCCGCGTCGGCGATGCACAGATCGACAGCCGCGACTACCGATTGCATGGCCAGTTCTCCAGCGCCCGCATCGATCTCGCCGAAGCTGACATTGAAACCCTGATCTGCAGGGACGTTGAGAACCAGCACCTCATTCTCGGTCCATGCGTCGTCTGAAACATGATCAACCGGCCGCAGGCTGACGTTGAGGTCCAGTTTACGAGCATGCTGTTGAAGGACATCAATCGAGCCCACGATCACCGGTCGCATCATGCGAAGTATCCGGCCGTCGGCGAGGCATTTGAGTATAACCTCGGGCCCGACGCCGTTGGCGTCTCCCATCGAGAATGCTATTCGCGGACGATGTCGCACTGAATTTCTATCGTACCAACCGTGCGTGCTCTTCGTAGTCTGTGATCAGGACCCGATTTCGCGGGCATGGAACGTCGACGGATCAGCTTTGACGACGTCGAGGATCTGCAAACTCACGCAAGTATTCGACCAGGACCCGAACGCCGAAACCTGTTCCTCCCTTGGGGTGATAGTCGCGGGATGAGGTGAGGTACGACGGACCAGCGATGTCGATGTGTATCCAGGGATAATCGACAAAATGCTCCAGGAACTTAGCGCCCGTGATCGTTCCGGCTTCACGTCCGCCGACGTTCTTCAGGTCAGCGACATCGCTTTTTAAATGCTCGGCATAGAAGTCGTACATCGGCAGGCGATGAACCAGATCTCCTGAACGGCGCCCAACTTCTTCGATAGCGTCGAGCCGTGCCGGCCCGTCGTTGCGATCGTTCGTCATGACCGCGGCCACTTGCGTACCAAGCGCGATGACGGCTGCTCCCGTCAGCGTGGCGATGTCGATTACCAGCATCGGTTTGTACGTCCTGGCGTACGAGAGCGCATCTGCGAGGATCATCCTCCCTTCAGCGTCCGTGTTGAGAACTTCGACAGTGGCGCCGGAGTGCATCTTCACGATATCGCCCGGAACGTAGGCATTTTCTCCCGGCCGGTTGTCCGTAGCCGGAACGAAAGCCACGACGTGGAGCGGCATTTCGAGCCTGGCGATGGCCTCCATGGCGCCGATCACTGCCGCCGCACCGGCCATGTCCGACTTCATCTGGTCCATCGAGTCCTTCGTAGGCTTGAGAGACAGACCGCCGGTATCGAACACGACCCCCTTTCCTATTAATACGATCGGCCGGTCGTTCGCAGCGTTTTCAGGCTGCCATTCCATGACGGTAAACGTCGGAGGCTCAGTACTTCCGCGGTTGACTGCGAGAAGTCCCCCCATCTTCTCATCCTCAATCAAGCTCTTGTCCCACACCGAGGCCGTGAATCCATACTTTTTTGCGGATCGTTCGATGAGGCGCCCAAGCAGTGTAGCAGTTTTCTCGTCGGGGGAAAGGTTCACCAGATCCCGAGCTGTGGCCACGCTTTCTGCCAGAATCCGGCCGCGTTCGGCTCCTCGGCGAGAGGCCCGGTCCTGATCGGCAGCGTGCAATACCAGCCTCTGGACCTCCGGCTTTGGTGTTTCATTCGAGGTTTTATACCGGTCGAATCTATACGATGCCAGTACGAACCCTTCGACGATGGCCTGCGAGACAGCCTCTGCTTCGATGTCAACGTCCGGCACATGAAAGGCGATCGTTTCCGCTCCAACTTTAGCCGCAATGTGTGCGCCATTGGCAGCCACCCGGCGCATGCGCTCGGCATCGATTTCAGCGGGTTTACCCATCCCCAGCACAGCCACGCGTCGCGCTTGCTTCCCATCAGGATAAATGAGGACGCTACTGTTCACCTCGCCGGTAACGTCGGCTTCCGCCATCTCGGCAGGAGCTCCTGCGGCATCGGCAAGCATGTCTCGTTCCTCCTTCGTCAGCTCCTGACTGACAGGGAGCAGTAAGAGGTCGACGTCCAGCTCGGAAAGGCCAATCGTCGTAACAGATACCTTCATAATTAAGTGTTCAGGGTCGATTAGCGAGGAGAGTATCTAGATAGGCCTGATCGTCGTCGCTAAGATTTTCGTCTGAGGCATCGTCATTGTCGATTGCGATGAATCTCGGAGCGGCGCCGATGACATCATCGATCACCTGTTCAAGACTTCCCTTGACGAAGGCCCCACTCGCATTTTTGTGACCTCCTCCCCCGAAATGACGTGCCAGTTCGTGGACGTACGTGTCGCCCTTGGATCGGAAGCTGATTTTAATGCCTTTCTCGGTCTCCGAAAAAATCACCGCGACACGCACGGTCTCGATCGAAAGAATATAATTGACGAAGCCGTCGGTTTCATCCCTGCTCGCCCCGGTTTCTCGCATCATTCGTTGCGAAAGCACCATGTATCCCAGTTCGTCGCCGTATGTAAGCGTGATGCTTTCGAGCGTCCGCGCAAGCAGGCGTATCCCAGCCCTCGACCGCGTATCGAATATGGCCGTGTGAATCGGCGCCGGATGAATGCCTCCGCGCTCCAGGATATCTGCAACGATTCGATGTACCTCGGGCGTTACACTGTTGAAGCGGAAGGACCCCGTATCGGTCATGATCCCTGTATAGAGCAACGTAGCCACGTCAGCGTCAATCCCGTCGCCGTCCCACTGATGGAGGAGTTCGTAGACAAGCTCCGCAGTCGACGAGGCCGTCTCGCGTACGAATGTTTTGTCGAACCAGGTCTCGGGATGCGTATGGTGATCTACGAGCGCTTTAACTGCGCTACTGTTCTCCACGGCCGACGCCATCCGACCCAATCGATCGGCGGCATTCGTATCCAGAACGATGATGACATCCGATTCATTGATCGCTCTGATTTGTCTGAGAGATCCGTCGAAGTGCTGAATGCTGTCGATCGCCGGCAGCCACTCCAGATTGTATGGCGGCACATCTGCGTTGATCATTGTGACTCGTTTTCCCAGACGCCGCAGGAAAAGCCCAAGAGCCAACTGGGATCCTAAAGCGTCACCGTCCGGACTGATATGTGTGGTCAGGACGAACGAATCGTTCCGGCGAATTAGATTTGCGACCGATGCGGGCATATTGGACTTTGTTCGTGGAGAATCCGGTGCTATGCGCGCAGATAGACTTTGTTCGATCATCGACCGTGGCGACGATCCGTCAGATACGATCCTCTCATCTCACGGTCCGATGATATATCCCGGCTGACCAGCCTGAGCGGAAAAGCTTCCCGAAACGTTCACTTCCCCTCTGACCGGTTCACGCCCGCCCTCGGCTACCTCACCGATAAGCACGGCGTCGAAGCGTCCGCTTATCAGGCTGTCACTCACGTGCGTCAGCGTGATCGAACCGGATCTTGATTGAAAGATCCTGTATAGCCCCTGTCGATAGGCAATGGTAAAGGCATTGGCTCCGTCGTTGCCGTTTACCGGGTAGGTTCCTGTGGCCGGCCATTGATCTGAGCCGGGAGTCAGGAACATCCCACCGGCAAAGTCAGCCGATGTTGTCAGTTCGATCACCCCCGTAACGTCACCGGATAACGAGTCGAACACATCGCCGAACTGCGCCGCGCCTGAAAGTGTATCGTT
>CBFGXY010000155.1:0-4906 GCA_965652945.1 uncultured bacterium | reverse complement strand
GTCAGGAACCTCGAGATGGAGGTAGACGGCAATGAGCAGCACGCCGGCGACCATTACAACCACTGTGAATGCAAACAGCGTCAATTTGACTGACGAGCTGCGTCCCGACATCAGTATCCGAATTGCCTCGATTCGTTGAACAATGGATGTGAGCTGCCCTCCTGAAGGAGATCCCTCGGCAATTAACTGGATCTCTGCCTGAGGTGCCTTAACTTCAGCGGCTGTCCTTGATGAACCATAAATCGGTCATGCAGAGCCGGACTTGACCGGGCTGCGAATATCGGGCCGTTCAACCATAATCCGCGCATGTACGGAGACGCCTACCGGCCGCCCACCCAGTTTTCTGTTTTTCCCCCCGTCATTAAGAATCTTCTGATTCTGAATGGGCTATTCTACTTCGCGCAATTCGTTGCGATGGCCACCCGTACGGAGATTCTGGCGGGCCTCCTCAATATGATGGCGCTCTACGCGCCTTTTGCACCGGACGTCGGGTATACGATTTTCCGTACGATCTCAGAAATCCCCGGCTTCTGGCCATGGCAGCTCGTGACATACGGATTCCTGCACGGCGGATTCGGGCACTTGTTTTTCAATATGTTTGCCCTGTGGATGTTTGGGCTTCAGCTGGAGAACAGCTGGGGGAGTCGCCGATTCGCCATCTTCTATTTCGTCTGTGTAATCGGAGCCGGGCTGATACAGATGCTCGTGATGTGGGGCGCTCCGGTACCCACGATCGGTGCCTCCGGCGGCGTCTTCGGCATATTGCTGGGCTTCGGGATGATGTTTCCGAATCAGCCGATCTACCTTTATTTCATGTTTCCGATCAAGGCGAAGTGGTTCGTCATTGGTTACGGCCTGATCGAACTCTGGGCCGGTGTGACGGGTACACAGCAGGGCGTGGCGCATTTTGCCCATCTGGGAGGTATGCTCTTCGGATTTATCCTCATTCAGTATTGGCGGGGAAAACTGCCGATCAAACCCGCCGATCGAATGTACTGGTAGGACGCATCGCCGATCGGTGCAGGTCACGACGGATCCACCTAAAACAAACGGATTGCGATTATGGCACGCGGATTACGCGTAGGTGTACTGACGGGAGGCGGCGATGCGCCGGGTCTCAACGCCGTCATCCGCGCGGTAACGAAGAGTCTCATCCTCGAGCACAATGCCGAAGTAGTGGGACTGGAAGACGGTTTTCTCGGGCTCATCGAACAGCGGATGCATGTTCTGCGGTACCACGACGTGAGCGGCATTCTCACACGCGGGGGCACCATTCTCGGTACCAACAACAAGGCCAATCCCTTCAGCTACTACAAACGCGGCTACGCGGATGTCTCCTCAGAGGTCATCAAATACTGCCGCGCCCTGAATCTCGACTCGTTGGTGGTGATCGGCGGAGACGGCTCGATGTCTATCGCGCACGGTCTGGAACAGAAGGGACTCAAGATGATCGGTGTGCCCAAAACGATCGATAACGACATCGTGGCCACCGATCGCACGTTCGGTTTTGATACGGCAACATCGATTGCGGCTGACGCAATGGACCGCCTTCACACCACCGCCCAGAGCCACAACCGGGTCATGATCGTGGAGACGATGGGCCGGTATGCGGGATGGATCGCGCTGTACGCTGGAGTGGCCTCGGGAGCCGACGTGATTCTCATTCCGGAGATTGAGTACGACTACGACGAGGTGGTCCGGGTCTGCAAGGAGCGTGAATACGGGGGTCAGCGTTTCACCATCATTGCCATTGCCGAAGGTGCACGTGCTCGTGGCGGAGAGCTGACCGTGCGGGAGACGGTCGCAGAAAGCACCGACCAGGTGCGCCTGGGGGGAGTAGGTTATGCGCTCCAGGAGGAGCTCAAGAAGCGGATTCGGAGCGAGGTTCGGACGATTCTATGACGAGGACCGGGTATGGGTACCTCTGGAGTACATCTCACCCCACGTAATCGGTGCGTTGATAGCCACGGAGGACCACCGGTTCTTTGGCCACAGTGGCGTGGATCTGCGCCGGTTGTTCTCGTCGATGTACTTCACGCTTCGCGGCATGCGGCAAGGAGCATCCACTATCTCGATGCAGTTGGCCCGCAATCTCTTTCCGCAAGAAATCGGATCCGCACCTGCGTTCATCCGCAAGTCGAAGGAGATCCAGATGGCCGTTAAGCTGGAACGATCGTTCTCGAAAAATGAGATCCTCGAACTCTACCTGAACACGGTCGCATTTGGAAACAACTCGTTTGGGATCGAGTCGGCCGCATAGCGATACTTCGACCGATCGGCCGTCGCGCTGGAATTGCATGAGGCATCGCTACTTGTGGCGCTGGTGAAAGGGAGTTCCTGGTACAATCCACGTCGCCATCCCGACCGGGCACGTCTGCGGCGCAATCTCGTGCTCGAGAGAATGCGGAAACATTCATTTATCACATCGGAGGAGTACGCAGACGCGCGGCACGAGCCTTTACACCTGCGATACCGCCCGCGAAATCCAGCCGATGGTATTGCACCGCACTTCATGGACCATGTACGGCGGGTTGCAGACGAATGGGCCCAGCAGAACGATTACAATTTGTACACCGATGGTCTTCGCATCTACACGACTCTCGATTCACGAATCCAGGACGTGGCACTGAACACGTTCGAGAACCGGATGGATGCTCTGCATGCATACGCAGCCTACGAGTGGAGCGGGCGTGCCACCGCTGCAGCACGGGGTTCTCAGGCTGCGTTCCATCAGATGTTGAACGAGGAGCGTTTCGATCCATTCGACTATTTCTGGCGAACCCACCCCGAGGTTCTGGATTCGCAGATCCGCCGGTCAGATCGGTACCGCTATGAGAGCGGTCAGAAAGGATACGATGATGCGCTCACTGCCTTGAGGGCCGATAGCGCGTTCATCGATTCACTCAAGACCGCTGCGGCTCGACTTGAAGGTGGTCTCGTGGCAATCGATCCCGCGACCGGGCATGTGCTGGCATGGGTAGGTGGTCGCGATTACCAGATCGATCAATACGACAAAGTGGCGCAAGCCCGGAGACAACCCGCATCCACATTCAAGCCATTCGTGTTCGGAGCGGCGATCGAGGCCGGATATTCCCCCTACCATCGATTGGGTACATCGTTCACAATTCAGGAACAGGAACTGCTCGAGCGAACCGCAGGCAGCGAGACTTCCGGCCCGTCCTACTCACTTCGCGAAGCGCTTGCGTTCTCCAACAACGCAATCACGTCGCGCCTCGTGCAGGAGCTGGGTCCACATCAGGTGGCACGATTCGCTCGGAGGTCAGGCATTCGAAGCGAGCTCACCGCCGTACCATCGATTGGACTGGGAACGAGCGAGGTGTCGCTTCTGGAAATGACGTCGGCCTACGCCACGATCGCCGCGCATGGCATCTACTCGCAACCTCTGAGTATCACAAGGATCGAAGATCAAGACGGACGGACGATCGCCAGGTTCGAATCCGATCGAAGTCGCACGATTCCCTCCTGGATATCCTATACTCTGCTCGACATGATGCGGGAGGTAGTCGACCATGGCACAGGGTCCGGTATCCGTCGCCGTCACGGAATCGATTCGGACGTCGCCGGCAAAACCGGCACCAGCCAGAATTACGCCGACGGCTGGTTCGTGATGATGCACCCTGATATCGTGATCGGCACGTGGGTCGGTTTCAACGACCGACGGATCACATTTCGGAGTGCAGCGCACGGCGAAGGCGGCCGGAACGCTCTTGATGTGGTTGGGGACTTCTTTGCCGCCCTCACCGAACTCGATCCCGCCCTGCGTGAACGACGGTTCGAACCACCTGTCGGATATGTTGCCCCTACAGACGAGAACGAACAACAGGCGCGCCTCGCAAGCCGATCTGCCGGGTCGGGCGGTGACGGTCATATCGCGCGTGATGCTTTTGCGGAAGGCCTCAGCCGGCGCAGGACCGTAGACTCCCTCGATTACGCCTTGCCGATATGGATGGATGACTCCGTAATGGAGGAACCCCTCCGGCGGGATGACTCCCAGTCCGATCCCGACGACAACAATGCCGAGGCCGCTCTACGCGAAGAAGTTCGAAACCTCGATTCAGAATAGCCGACTATCTGATCCTTCCGGTATCGATGAGCTTCGGCTTTGTATCTTCCCAGCCGACAACCGACGAGGCGAGGCATCCGTCTGGATGTGCGTCTCTATCCCAGGTCCAACCGTCCCGAAAGATTGATCCATGGATGACAATGCAGCTGTAACCGGCAAGAAATTCGTCGCCGTTGCCGGAAATATTGGAGCTGGGAAAAGCTCTCTGACACGGCTGCTGAGCGATTACTTCAAGTGGGAGGCTCTCTACGAACGCGTCGATGACAATCCCTATCTGGCAGATTTCTACGATGACATGCGTCGATGGTCGTTCAATCTGCAGGTATTCTTTTTATCATCCCGGTTTCATCAACATAGGCGCATCGAGGCGATTCCCCATTCGATCGTTCAAGATCGAACGATTTACGAGGACGCCGAGATCTTCGCTCGCAACCTCCACGATATGGGATTGATGAGTACGCGCGACTATGAGAACTACGTGGAACTCTTTGGCATCATGACCACGTACCTGAAGCCTCCCGATCTTTTGATCTACCTCCGGGCGTCGGTACCTACACTTGTGAGGCATATCCAGGCACGAGGGAGGGAATTCGAGTCCAGCATTCGAATCGAATACCTCGAACGTCTCAATGTGCTCTATGAGGGCTGGATCGAGCGGTATGAGGCCGGACCCAAGTTGATCATCGATGTGGACGACTTCGATTATGTCAACGCCAACGCGGACCGGGCCGCAATCATTTCTCGTATCGACAGCAGACTTTTCGGCCTCTTTCCGGATCAAGCCGGCGGATGATGCAACGCTTGCTCTTGCTGCTCATCGTC
>CBFGXY010000154.1:0-4923 GCA_965652945.1 uncultured bacterium | reverse complement strand
AAGGTCCATCGATCGCCGGAAACTCTCGAAAGGCTACGTCCTCATCGTGGGCACGACGCGCAAAAACGCCAACTTCCATTCCCCCGAGAAAGGGTATGAAATGTGCGCGTACGATGTGGCGCGCAAGCTAATCGAAGAGGGCGTGGTAGTAAAGACGCGGAAGCATCACCTGGGAGACGTCTACGAGCTCTCGGATGTCGTTCCGGAGCCGGCGGCGGCTACTTCGGTGGTAGATGACGACGACGACGATCTGGCCCTCGGGGGGGATATCGAGCCCGCGTTCGATGCCGATGTCGAGGAAGACGTAGACGAGGACGAGGACGACCTCGCCACTGCGGCAGGATCCGAAGAAGATTTTGTCGAAGAAGAGGACGATGATTTCGACCTCTGAGTTGTAGCGCTTTCCGGCAGCTCGTCTGTGTCCATCTCGAGGAGCTGCCCGGCAAGACGAACGAAATCCTGCGCGGTAACCAGGCCCACGAGGTGGGTCTCGTGAACGACCGGCAGTGCCCCGATCTTGTGATGGCGCATGAGCCGCACGGCTTCGAGCGTGGGAGTCTCGGGAGTCACCGAAATCGGATCTCGGACCATAATCTCTCGGACGGCAATTCCGGATCCTTCACGAGAGGGACCGTATCGCGCCAGAAACCGGAGCACATTGCGGTGGCTCACGAGTCCGACGAGGCGGTGCTCGCTATCCTCAATCAACACGTGCCGCAGCCGTTGCCAATCCATCAGCGCCGCCACCAGCTCAACCAGTTCATTCTCGTTCACCGTAAACAGATCGGTAAGCATGAACTGTTCGACGGTCGAATGGCGGACGCTCGTCTGAACGGCCGCTTCACTGATGTCGGCAATCTCCCACTCGTGAACGGGACGCCCCTGCTCCTGGCGTTCGATCATGGCGGCGGTTATGGCGCTCAGTCGCTCAGCCTTGCTTCCTTTGCCGCGCATGCGGTTATAGGAGGCCAGTTGCCACTGGCTACCTGTCTGACGCGTTCGAACACGGTCCTCGATGATTCCAAGGTACCGGCGTATATCCGCTTCATCGATTCCTGAAGCGCCCAGCCCTTCTCTCGCCAGCGGGAGCAGTTCCTCCTGGATGAGTTCCTGTGAGGGGAGGCGCGCGCCGTCGAGCCATTCCATCTGAGAGGCGAGGCCGAGGCGCGCTGCTGCGATGAAATTGCTTTTCGCCGCATCAAAGTCGATACGCTGTGAAACGTCGCCAATCGAACGGCCGATCCCGGCGACCAGACCGAACCAGAAGGCCGCATTGGCAACCTCATCTACGGGCGTCGGCCCAGAGGGCAAGATGCGGTTCTCTATCCGGATGTGTGGAGTGCCGTGCGTGATCCCGTAACAGGCACGATTCCACCGGTAGACCGTGCTATTGAAGAGTTGTAATGCGCGAAGTTTTGGCACTCGGCCCTCCTCGAGTGCCTCGAATGGATCCTCCACATCATCACCGGCAAGAATGATGCGAAAACGGGCGATGTCTTCCTTAAAGATCTCGGTTACGTCCTCCTCTACCCATCCGCTTCCAAAATGCACCCGCGGGCTCATTTCTCGGACATAGAGATTCGTGCTGCGCGTATCGATGGCCTGCTGAAAGAGAGCAATCCGTGTTTCGCGCCACAGTCTCTTTCCAAAAAGCAGAGGCGAGTTGGCCGCCGCGGCCAGCAGGGGTGCGGCCACGAGCTGCGCGATATTGTAGAAATGGGCAAACTCGTCGGGATTGACCTGGAAGTGCGTCTGAAAACTTGTGTTGCACCCCTCCAGCATAATGGAATTATGCTTGACGTAGAGCTCGTCGACTCCGCGGATTTGAACTTCGATCGGACCGCCTCGCTGCTGCGCGATGGCCTGGTTGAGTGCGTGATAACGCGGCTCCGGCATCATGTTAGCGAGAGACACGTCTGACAGGCGGATCGTAGGCAGAATGCCCGCCAGCACCAGGTCCGAATCATGCGCGCGGGCAGCTTCCCGAACGAGTTCCATTTTCTGATTGATCATCCCTTCGATCTGCCTCAGGCACGATCCGCCGAACTCAACCGGATCCAGATTAAACTCGATGTTGAACCGAGTAAGCTCCGGAACGACCTGCGAATCGTTACTCTCCGCGATCACATCCGGCGCGACAGGCGCAGGCTGCCACTGTCGGTCGACTAGAAACATCTCCTGCTCCACTCCCACATATCGAGAATCCCGAACAAGCATGTCTTGTTCGAGCATATATTCCAGTGCACGGAGATCTTCGATCAGGTGTCGCGAAAATCGGCGGCGATCCTCCTCTCCGTGCTTTTGCCCAACATCGAATGAGCCCATGAGAACGGACCGGTCTGAAATGCAGATGAAATGGGGTGTGGGTGTGGAGAGTACACAAGTACACGTGAAATATCAATGAACGCCGCTCAGAAACCGGTGAGGACAGACATCGTTCGGAAAGGATTTTCAATCGTACCTCTCGTGATGCGCCCTTTCGCTGTGATTATGCTTCTCGTTTGTATCGCCGCTCTGACCAGCGTCGAGGCGACGGCACAGAACGAGTACGAGCGGGATCGAGCGGGGCGACTTCTTGTCAGGGGACTCACGCAGCTCGAGACGGGCGATGCGGAATCTGCGGTTCAAAGCCTCGAAATGGCTGACCAGCTTGCTCCGAATGAACCCGGGATACTGGCTGCGATCGCGTCGGCGTATTCCGACTTAGGCGATCAATCAGCGGCCCAGTTCTACATCGAACGAGCGCTCGACCTGGATGATGATAACGCCGAATTGAGACTTCAATACGCCGAAGTCTTATACGAGACCGGCAATCCTGCGCAGGCATCCACCGTGTATCAGCAGGTGATTGATTCACATGCCGGCGACATTTCTGTAGCGACATTCGCCGCCGGACGGCTGGCCCGGCTTGGAGAGACAGTCACAGCCACGGGCGTGCTGGCAGACCTCCTGTTTCGACATGGCGCCCAGCCCGCGATACTCCGAATGCTCGCCGAGGTGGGGCTCGCGTCTGCGCCTGAAATCGTCGACGCACTTGATGCGATCGTACAATCGACGGGAGTTGAGTCGGGTCAGACGAATCGGATCAGAGAATGGATTGTGTTGAATCATCTGGATCTCCCGGCTCTAACGGATCGACTATGGCCGGATAGAGTTACCGGGGATGTGGATTTTGCTGCTGATGACGTATCGGTACGACCTATCGAGGATCGTGCGCCCGAAGGCGCGGATATATTGCGCCTGCAGGATGCGATCGATGCCAACCCACGCGACATCGGGAACTGGATCGACGCCGCCCGGACGTTCATTGATCTCGGCAGGCCAGACGACGCGTGGCGGATTGCGGAAGAGGGTCTGCTTCTTTTCCCATACAATCCTGACCTGCTGCGACTCGGCGCGGTATCAGCCCTCGAGAACTCCAGGCATGACCTGGCGCGGCAACTTCTGGACTCCGCCGATCCAGACTGGGCCGACGTTGCGCTACTACGTGCATTTCTGAGCGCAGCGACCAACGATGTCCAATCGGCAATGAATTATCTCAGCGTATCGAATGGCCGCCCGAATGATGTCGTCCTCCTTTCTTACCTGGCGATGACCTGGAGCCTTCTGGGCGATGTAGAGAAGGCGGGGACCTATGCTTCCGAAGCGATCCGGATTGCACCTTCTCACCCGATTGCGCTCGAGGCATCGGCGAGGGTACAGTTTCTGCAGGGTGATGCGTCCGGTGCCGTCGCCGATCTGGAGCGTTCGGCGACAATCGGGTCGCCGCGCGTCCGCGTCAACACGTTGCTATCGGAGGTGCTCGACCGTCTGGGAAGAACCGATGATGCTGCCCGCGCACGCGCCAGACATTCCACGCAGCCGTGAGAACATTTTGATCCTTTCAATGCGAGTTTCGACATCCGGCCCGGTTCTCGGGCTTATTCTTGTCAGCATCCTGTACGCGGGATGCGCATCCTCTGCGGAGATCATCGAAGCATCACCCGACCTGCCGGCTGAATTTCCCCATCATTCGATACAGGACATCTCGTTTGCCATCGATGCAGATACGGATGCCATTCAATCATACTCGGCACGTGCCCAGCTCAGCATCAATTCTCCCTCACAGCGCGGCACGTACTCGGCTACGCTCCTCAATCGCCGGGCGGATTCACTGCTGATTACGGTCGGTCAGTTTGGATTTGACGGGCTTCGAGCCCTCGTTACACCCGACAGCTTCTACGTGTACGATGTGTTGCGAAATCGGGTCACTTACGGCTCTGTGGACGAAGCTGCGGCGTCTTTTCCAATTCCTGTCGGAGGAGACGATGTCTTCCGTTCACTGATCGGTACTCTCGTACCCGCCCATGATTCAGACTGGATTCTCAATGCGGGCGGACGATACTATACGCTGTCGAATGCGCGCCTCGGACGGACGCTCGTAATCGATCCCACGATCTGGCGCGTTATAAGGTACGAGGAACGAGATGCCGCGGGCGACCTGGTCGAAGAGCGTTTGTATTCTGACTTCCAGGACTTCGACGGTAAGTATTTACCCCGAAGGGTCACCATCAACGTCCCTCCGCACGAGAGCTCCATCACACTCGTTTATCGCAGTATTTCCCTCAACCCCGCTTCCATCGACTTCACTCTCGAAGTGAACCGGTCGGCAGATTACATCCCTGCGGGAAATTGAATGAAAGGGATCGACGAAGTCACATCGGAATGCAACGCTGCGACCGAATGAAACAGTTCTTCGGAAATAGTTCTTCAGGCTATCGACTCGCAGTGCGGACAATACTTCTGGTGCTGATTTCCGCACTGACCGCCCTGTCGACGTCGCTCGCGCAAGACACCGAGCGCGCAGCCACAGAGGAGCGCCTGAACGATCTGCGTCATCAGATCGAGCAGGATCAGCGGCGGCTGGCTGAGACCACCGAGGCC
>CBFGXY010000153.1:0-4924 GCA_965652945.1 uncultured bacterium | reverse complement strand
GCCATCCCTCACGTACTCCGCTGAGCACGGCGTTGGGGATCTTCTGCTCGCGGATCCACTCAATGGCGGCCTCAATATCCTGCGCGCGATCAACTTTAATGATCAGTTTCTGCTCGCCTCGGACGGCGGGGATCATGGCCTCCATCTCCGGTACATATTCCGGCCGGTGTCCGCCCGATGGATTGGCCGCATACGCCGAATCGATGCGATGATAAAGCAGTGCCCGATTCCAGATATCAGTCAGTTGCTCGACTGCTTGTTTGTACTGACGTTCGACCTCTTCGTCGGTGCGCTGATCTCGAAATCCTCGTCGGCCTGCTGTGGGAAACTCGACGATCACCGCTTCAACTCCCGCCACATGCATCTGCTTAGGGGTATATCCGTGCAGGTCGATGAGTGCGGCTGTCCCCGGAAAGAGCGAGCCACCCGGCTCCGTCAGGACGGTCGTAACGCCGCTGACACGTGTCACGGGAATGGCGACGGCGTTGGGATTGACGGCGGTGAGGGCCTTCATCTGAGGCGTGAACATGCCGACTTCCCGAAAGTCGCTCGTTTCGGCGACGGAGCTTACTTCCACGAGTCCCAGACGCGTTCCACTGTCTATGAAACCCGGGTAAACGCTTTTTCCACCGAGATCCAGGACCTCAGCGATCTGCGGGACTGATATATCCGTCCCAACCGCAACGATGCGGCCATCCTCGATGATCAGTGTGCCCGAATCGATGACGCCATTTGTCACCGTGATCAACCGGGCATTTGTGAGTGCGAATGTGCCTCGCCTCGACTTGTCTCCGCCATCGGCAAGCACTGGCAGGGATACGCACACAAAAAGTAGCGTGAGCAGGATGCGTTTCATATCGTCAGCGGATTATCGGTAGACAGCGGATTCAGCGAACTCGTGCAGGCTCGTTCCCTGCATGCAACCCTGGTGGAGTTCTGCATCGAGCCACGCCGTTTCGATGTCGGACGTGGGATCAACGAAGAGGCGCATGTCATCCGGATCCGTCTCGCGGTTGAAGCGCACTACACCGTCGACAATCGTGACTTCAGGAATTGCGTAGATCGATAGCGGATGACCCGAGAAGATCACCAGATCCGCATCCTTCCCAACTTCGATTGATCCCGTTCGCTTGTCGATGCCGAGTTGGGTAGCCGGGTTGATCGTGATGAGTGCAAGGGCCTCATCATCCGTCAAATCGCCATAGCGTTGCGTTTTTGCCGCCTCGTGGAACAGGTGTCTGTTCAACTCGGATGAATCCGAATTGATGGACGTTTTGACTCCGTTGCGGGTGAGAATCGCGGCATTATAGGCGGTCGAGTAATACACCTCGAATTTGTAGGCCCACCAGTCGGAGAAAACAGAGGCCATCGCGCCATAGGCTGCCAGTTCCGGGGCCACCTTGAAGCCTTCGTTCACATGCTGAAAAACGATACGATCGATGCCGTAATCCTCGACGACTCCGAGCAACATCAGGATTTCATCTGCACGGTACGAATGCGCGTGGATCATGATATCACCCGAGAGGATCTTGCTGAGGACGTCCATGCGCTCATCGTATCGCGGTGCCAGGGCGCGGGGGTTGGATCCTCGCTCTTGCTCGTACCGGGTCCACTCGTCGCGGTACCTTAGCGCCTTCTCGAATGCTTCTCGGATCACGAATTCAACGCCCATACGCGACCCCGGCACGACGTTACTTCCTTGCCCGTGGACTCGGGTCGGGTTCTCGCCAAGCGCGAACTTGATTGTCTCCGGCGCATCCTCCATCCGTAAGCGGTCGGGGTCCGTCTCGCCGTAACGATGCTTTATGGTAGCGTTGCGCCCTCCGATGACGTTGGCCGATCCGTGCATGACCTGAGACGTCGTAACCCCTCCGGCGAGTGCGCGGTAGATATTCACGTCGTACGGATTGATGACGTCGCCGACCGTGACCTCGGCAGTCACCGGGTTGGTTGCCTCGTTCACATTACTGATCGCGATGTGGGAGTGCGCATCGATGATGCCCGGCATCACGTAACGACCGGAAGCGTCGATAATCTCGATTCCTCTCGGAGCTGAGAGGCCGCTTCCGATTTGCTCGATCCTGCCGTTGCGAATCAGTATATCAGCGTTTTCGTGCGTCCCCTGAGTGACGGTCAGCACCGTCGCGTTTCGAATCAGGAGGTCGCCCTGGGCCTGCGCACGAGCCGGGCCGAATGACCCGGTAAGGAGCGCGGCTAATGTGATCAGGATAGAGAAGAATCGGCTCATTGCTCAGAATACGGGGTGTGAATCGATCAACGGCTCGTGGTTCGGACACCGCGGCGTGCGTTTCCGGAGCGCCGCGACCGAGTGGATTCCTCGACATCGTAAGGAACGCCATCTACGAACACCTGCCGGATTTTGGTGTCCTCATCAAACAAGTCGCCGTTGGTCAGCACAAGGTTCGCCATTTTGCCGGCCTCGATAGTTCCAGCAACCTCGGCGATATCAAAAATCCGCGCTGCATTTATCGTGAGGGCCGCGAGCGCGGCATTCGATGGAAGACCGTATTCCACCATCAGGCGCAGATTCTTATGTATGTCTTCCGGTTTGACGTTGCGCGTGGTGAAGCCGAACAGGATACCTGCCCGATGCAGATCCGCGGCCGACCGATAATAGCGCTCACGTTCACTCTTTTGACGCGCTTCGAGATTCGACTTCTCGCCTTCGGTGTCTGCATGGTTGCGCGTGCGGAAGTCCCTCATGTACTGCGTCGTCGAAGGTCCTGATGGCGATTCTTCTGCGGTCGAATCGGCATCCGCCGCATCGTCTTTCGGCAAGTCGAGTGTCAGCAGGAGGGGGATATCTGCCGATCGGATTGGCTCGATCACTTCGAATGTCTGATTGGCCCCCGCCAGCACGAGGTTGAATCCCAGATCCCGCTGCAGATCGAGCGCGCGTCGGATTTGCAGTGCGTTCGAATTGCCGTCGGTGTAAAATACTGCCGGAGTTGAACCGTCTACGACCGGACCGAGTGCACGCAGGACTTCGTCAGTCACGGGCCGGTCGGCCGTCGAGGGATTTTCACGGTACAGGCGAGTGGCTTCACCATGATGCCGGGCGTCGCGGAACAGCTGGCGGATACGAGCCATGATTGCCATATCGGTCGACGGATACACTCCTCTTGTTCCTTCAAACTGAAGCAGAACCGAGGCATCGTCGTCCAGAATCATTCGCCCTTCAGAATCCCCTCCCAGAAGTATGAGAGCCCCTTTTCCCGGCATCATGCGACCGTTCGGGACCACGTGCGCGGCAGTAAAGCCCGCGTTTCGGAGCGCTGTGATGGATGCTTCCGAGCGCGAGAACAACTCGGCAGCGCGTCGCTGCGGCTGGATACCTGCCTCGTCGTAGGATGGGTCTCCCGGCCGATTCGGTCGAGCCGTGTTTCCGGCGGAGCTTTCTGAGGATGGAATTCCTGCAGACGACAAACCGTCGATGAAGCCCGCATACACTACTAGTGTGTCTCCGGCGATGCGCTGGGCGTCGGATGGTATCCCGATATTGCGGCCGACTGCTTCAATTCTTCCATTCCGTATGACGATCGTACCCCGTTCGATGACCTCACCCGGCGCAGGGACGATGCGTGCGTTTTCAATCGCATAGGCGCGGGTGACAACTGGAAGTGGCTCGGTCTGACCGGCACCAGTCTGGGCAAGGGAAAATCGTGCGGACCCGGAAAACGCGATAAGCGCCGCTAAGAGAATTGCGACGCGAGTTGAGGCGTGTGACATATGATGAGGAGGATGATCGCCGGAGCGAGGGACGGTCGATAATACGCAATCGAATGAAGAAGCTCCACGCCGGTCATCGAAAGTATTTGGGGGGCGACTGCGTTACGGATTCAACCAGAGGAAGAGCGCATCAAATATCATTCAGGATTTTTACATGGCCGGTTGAATTATGAATGCTTCCGAATACCTCAGGGGCATCATCCGGGTAGGACCATCCTCCGCGAGCCACCAGCTGTTATGCGGCAATCCAGCGTCAACTGGCTGGTTATTATTTGACCGCCATTACTTCGCTCCTGCGAGCGCCGCTTCGAAGGGCTTAAATCCCCGACGCAACTTGATACGAAACTTGTTCTGAACGCCTCCGGTTGACAGCCTCGCTCACATCGGCCGCGATTTCAGGTTCAGGCCGATCTTCAGCCTGAGAGTTGTGACGTTTCGTAGGTCGAATAACGACAGCACATAGATCCAATGTATAGCACCCGGGGAATAGAAGCCGTTGCCACCATTACCGAGCTTCGGTCCAAGACATCGGAGCTTGTCGAACATGCCAAGAGTATCGACCGTGGCATTCTGATCCAGAAAAATAATGAGCCGTATGCGGTCCTTATCAGCTATGATCTCTACGATCGTTTACTGACCGAAAGCGGACTCGTCGATCCCGAACCGAGCACGGCGACTCAGAAGGCGTAAACCGGTTTAAATTGACCGTTTGAGTTCCTCAAGTCGAAGTGCGATCGCTTCGCGGCTCATGCTCCGATATCGCTCAGGCAGCAGAGCACGGCTGGTACACTCGGTGACCGCCGCAAGAGTCTGGAGCTCCACTTCCGCCGGATAGGTTGGAGGGATGAAGTCATCGACGGCTTCCTGCAGGGTTTCAGGAGATACGTCAGGTTCATCTTTAGAAGCGGCTCTGAATTTCGCCCGGGTGAGAAGTGCCTCCATATCGGCACCGCTGAGAGTACGTTCCCCGTTCAACAGAGACTCAGGCACATCCTCAAGAGGGATATCTACGCCCGTGCGTCGCATCATCACCGTGAGCAGTTCTTGCCGTTCTTCTCGCGTATCCGGATAAAACAGAGCAAGGTGTTCTTCTGCACGACCCTGTCTTTTCAGGTCAAACGGCATCAGATCGGGTCGGGCCGTTACCAGGAAAAAGATCACACGTCGGCGGTGG
>CBFGXY010000152.1:0-4975 GCA_965652945.1 uncultured bacterium | reverse complement strand
CCGCATCCACCAGCAATATCGAACAGACCGCGAGGGTCACGAGTGTTCGGGTGGTGGTCATGGGATATCCGGACGATCCGCGGCAAGTACGTCACGTGAAGGAATGATGAGGTACCAAATCGATTTCCTCACGTTCCGAGACATCGCTACCGGATCGCGACGAGATGCAAGACTCATAAGGGATGCGCGAGGCACGTGAATCCGAAACATGGGTTTCACGTCACTGCAGCAATACCTCGGGGGCGCCCACTGAGCCACGTATGTGGAAATGGGACCGCTTGAGGCGCAGGCTGACGCCTCTAAACCGGGGTGCCGTTTTCCATGTTTGGCAGGAAGGAAAGAAGCCCCTGTGGATGCGCCTCGTGCCATTTTTTTAGCAGGTGTCGAACGTCATCGGTCGTCTGCGAGGAGAGCGCCTGCTGCGCCAGTTCTTGGGCTTCCTCGACGGTTATCGACCGAATAATACGTTTGACGGCGGGCAGATAAACCGGTGACGCGCTGAACTCGCGCAGTCCAAGGCCGAACAGTAGTGCCGCTGCCTCCGGATTTCCAGCAAGCTCCCCACAGATTGCAACTGGAATGCCCGCCTCATTTCCGGCATCTATAGTCATTTTGATCAGACGCAGTACCGCCGGATGGATCTCCTGATACCTGTCTGCCACCAGGTCATTCCCCCGATCCACCGCCAGTGTATACTGGGTCAAGTCGTTGGTGCCGATCGATAGGAAGTCGACCTCGCGCGCGAACACATCGGCCATGAGGGCCACCGACGGTACCTCCACCATGATCCCGATCGGTACCTCGTCAGAATATTCGATCTCATCACGTCGAAGATCCGACTTGACCTCCGAAAGGACGTTCTTAAACTGTCTGACTTCCTGAATCGTGGAGACCATGGGAAGCAGGATGCTCGTGGGGCCGTATACGGATGCCCGAAGTATTGCTCTGAGTTGTGGAAGGAGAAGATCAGGTTTATCCAGCAAAACTCTGATCCCCCGCCAGCCAAGGAATGGATTGTACTCTCGGTGACCGAGCGGCAGCATTTTGTCGCCGCCCAGATCGAGTATTCTGATGACGGTGGGCTCAGGAGCGACCCTGCGAATGATATGTCGACACATTCGGAACTGCTCTTCCTCCGATATCGACATCCGACGCTGCATCAAGGGGACGATTTCCGTGCGAAAGAGCCCGATGCCCTCGGCGCCATACCGTTTGAGTGACGGCAGTTCCTCCTTGAATTCGAGATTGGCTTTGAATAGAACCCGTCGCCCGTCGCGAGACTCGGACGGCAGCCCTACGATTCGCTTCAGCTCGATCCGTTGCTCTTCGAATCTCCGCTTTCTGCTTCGATGCACAGCCAGTGTGGATTCAACGGGTCGTACGATGATCTCCCCACGGATTCCATCGACAATAACCGTGTCTCCGTCGGTCACCAGATCCGTGATTCCTTGTGCACTTACCACCGCCGGGACGTCGAGTGCCCGTGCCATAATGGACACGTGCGAGGTCGGGCCGCCAAACTCGGTAGCGCATCCCAGAATGCCTCGACGGCTGAACTGCACGATGTCGGATGCGGAAACGGTTTCCGCGATGACGATCGTATCGGGCCGTACTTCTGAGATGATCGACCCTCTGCGCAGATGGCGAATCAGACGCTCCTGGAGATCGAGCAGGTCGTTGGATCGCTCGCGTATATATTCGCTGTCGCTCGCCTCGAGCCGGCGGCGATGACGCGTCAGGGCTCGGGAAACGGCAAAGTCGGCATTCACACGCTGCGACATGATGTCGTCTACGACGGCACCATACAGCTCCTCATCCCGCAGCATCATGGCCTGCGCCTCAAAAATCGACGCATTCTCTCGCCCCAGTTTCTCCATCGCGAGGGACGTTATTTTGGCTAGGTCCGCCTCCGCCCGGATGACCGCCTCTTCAAAGCGTCTCACTTCGGATTCGACCAGATCTGCATCCAGAGCTCGTTCCTCAACCGGATGCAGATCCTTTGCAAACACGTATACCGGGCCGATCGCGATGCCGGGGGCGGCTGCGATTCCTTTTACTACGACCTCAGAAGTCCGAGACGTCGTCACCGGTGTCAATGTATTTCGTGCCTCCTCATGCTGAGCCATTGAGACGGTACCGGATTCAATCTGAGCTTCGGACCTCGCCGAACCCCTCTTCGAAGAGCCGGGCGATGGCCTCTGCTGCGGCTTCCTCATCATCACCTTCGAAGATCAGCGTCAGCTTCGCACCTTGCTCAGCCGCCAGGGTCATCACTCCGATGATGCTCTTTCCATTTATCTCATATCCATCCTTCTGGATATGAAACTCCGACTCGAACCTCGATGCCGTTCGAACGATCATCGAAGCGGGACGGGTGTGCAGGCCCGCGCGGTTGGTGACCGTGACTTCGCGAACTACCATGACAGAAGATCAGGCCCGCTCGGAGCAGCTCCAACGGGCGGCATGAATGGATGACGTCTTTCAGAAGGCTCGTACTCGCATCTGATCGATTAACCAGGATAGAGTTTCGCGCGAGTCCGACGAAGGAAGCTCATTCAGCCGGCGTTGTGCTTCCCCGTAATGATGATCGACCGTTTGCTCTGCATCCTCAAGCACGCCGAGACGCCGCATCCGATCCGTAGCCTCGCCAACCTCTTCCAGCGGAAGGCCAGGTCTCCGCACGATCCGCATAAACCAGTCATGCTCATCTCCCTCCGAGCGCTCGAGCGCTCGAAGCAGAAGGTACGTTTTCTTTCCTTCCTCCAGATCACCCCCGATGGTCTTCCCCCAACGCTTGTCATCCGCTGTCAGATCGAGCAGGTCGTCCTGGATTTGAAACGCCCGGCCAAGATGGCGCCCGATCGCCCTCAGCTGCTGAATTTGCTCGTCATCAGCTCCTCCAACGTATCCCCCGACCTCCATGGCGCATTCTATGAGGGCACCGGTCTTCGAATAGATCATTCCGAAATACTCGTCGACAGTCACGACATCACGATTCTCGAAAACCTTGTCGAGGGTCTGGCCTTCACAGAGGTGCACGACCATCCGGTTGAATGCCCGCAGGATACGCGGAAGATCACCTCGTTCGAGTCGCGTCAGCAAGTCGTACGCGAGCGCATAGAGATAGTCGCCTGTGAGGATGGCGGTACTCTCATCCCATCGAACATGGACGGTCGGTCTTCCGCGGCGCTCATCCGCATTATCCATGATGTCGTCGTGTACGAGCGTAAAATTATGGAAGACCTCGGTCGCAAGTGCAGCCGGAAAGGCCTCATTCTCCGAGGCTCCGAAAATGCGCGCGGTAAGTACGAGCAGCGCCGGGCGAAGTCGTTTCCCTCCTGCAACCAGGACGTATCTGACCGGATCATACAACTCGCGCGGTTCTTGTTCTTGCACGAGCACTTCCAGCTCGGCGGCGATGCGTTGACGAAGTGCCGAAATATATTCGGCCGGAGATATATGGGTCTGAGTGTGCATAATCTTAATGAAAGGGCCGATTCATAGCGCGGAGGTCGATCTGCAATCAGTTTCCTGCAGCGGTTGAGGATGGTGCAATGCACGCGAGGAGGGCGCACTTCCCGCCTCTGCGTCGGAGAAGGGCGACCCGTTTCACCGCACCGGAGGCGAATAATGATCAGGCTTCGATCTGGTCGACTACCGAGCGGATACGATCGAACACATCATCGATCGCGCCGTCGCCATCGACCTCCACAAGCACTCCGAGTTTGCGGTAGAACTCTTCCACAGGAAACGTCTCCGCGTGGTAGACATCGATACGCTTTCGGATCGACTCGGGCTGATCATCACGCCGCTGTATGATCAAACTCGGGTCTACGTCTGGAGGAGGCGGATTGAAGTCGAGATGATAATTCTCTCCCGTTTCGGAGTTGACCCGTCGGCGCGAGAGCCGCTCAACAATCGTTTCCGGGTCCACTTTGACGCTGATCACCGCGTCGAGAGCGGCATCGTTCGACTCCAGGTATTCGGTCAGCCACTCTGCTTGCTCGATCGTCCTCGGATAGCCGTCCAGAATATATCCGTCGAAATCGGCCTGTTGGATTACATCCTCTACCATTCGTCGGATGAGCCGGCCCGGTACGAGTTCACCTTTAGTCACGTAGCCCTGAGCTTCCAATCCAAGTGGGGATTCGTCTTTGATCGCGTCACGGATCATTACCCCCGTTGATACATGAGCCAGGCCATATTCCTCGACGAGCTTTGCCGCCTGCGTACCTTTGCCCGCACCTGGAGGGCCAAAAAGAACAATTCTCATAATACAGATCGATTCACGTCTCTCAGAGATTGAGTCAAGGGCCGCAAAAGGTATGAACAGGTGCCACTTTAACCAAGCTGAGATTCTGTGGAAGGTAGACCCGCTTCCGGCTCGGCAGGCTTTGTGGCCGGACTGGGACCCATCACTCCGGTCACCATTCGGTCGACTCGGCCTTCCACATCAAACTGATCCGACAGCCTGTCGATGAGCACCTTCACCATGAACCCGAGTGCAGTCTTGAGGGCCAGGTCCAGTGTTTCTCGGACCATTCCTTTCTGCACCTCCTCTTCCACATCCCGTTCTGCTTCGAGCACGATCAGCGGCATGTGATTTCGGAAAGCAGCCCGAAATGCGGACTCTTCATCCGCCCCCCGCCTCATCCTGTGCCTGACATCTTTAGCAAGCGCCTCGGCATACCGTTCTATCATACTTCGATGCGACCGGCTCAGTCTCCGTTTCCGCCTCCGTGACCGGCCGCCGACAATGACCAATCCCACGATGAGACCGAGACCCACAATTCCTCCCGCAACCTTCAGCGGTTCCTCAACAAAAAACTGGCGTGCGTCGTCTCCCGCAGTCGTCAACTCCGACTTCAATGCATCGACCCGCGCATCGATATCCGAGCGTTTGGCTTCGAGTTGACGTTCGAGTTCATCCTTCGTAAGCAGGCGCTCCATGCGTCATCGACTTGATCTCGTGGAA
>CBFGXY010000151.1:0-5014 GCA_965652945.1 uncultured bacterium | reverse complement strand
ATCTTCTTCTGGACGCTGGTCGTCTTCCTGATCGTTTTTAAGGGATGTACGTGGGAGTACGTTTATGCCTCAGGCAGCCACCTTCGGCTTCATTATGACATCTTCAATCGATGAGGCCTCAGTAGGTACATAATCATCAGCCTGCTCGAGCGAGCCGCCGCTCTAACCTGTAGTCGGAACCTCATCGAGTTCCTCGTGCTCTTGAATCGCCAGCCCAATGAAGAGTGACGAGAGCATCGTGAATACATATGCCTGAATGAGACTGACAGCCAGCTTCAGGACATAGATAAAAATGGTGATCGGAACGGCAACGAAGGCAGACATTCCCCAGCCGACACCGGCACCGAACTGCGCAGCAAAGATGAATCCAAGCCCGAGGATACTAAGAATCACGAGGTGCCCGGATACCATGTTGCCGAAGAGACGAAAGGCAAGTGCAAACGGCTTCGTGAACAGCCCCAGCACCTCGACCGGAACGAGAATGAATTTGACCGCGGTGGGAATGCCTGGAGGCCAGAAGATGTGCCTCCAATAGTCCTTCGTTCCCGCAAACTGCGTGAATCCGAACGTGATCATGGCCAGTGCGGCCGTGACCATAATGTTTGAGGTGGCCGTCACGCCCCAGGGAAAGAGCCCCAGCAGGTTACCGAAGAGGATGAAGAGAAATACCGTGAGCAGATACGGCAAGTACTTACGGTAACGCGGACCGATCGTTGGCTTGGCGACTTCGTCTCGCAGGAAGACGATAATCACCTCCATCAGATTCTGAAATATCCCTCGCGGCGCGCTGTCTACACCGTGCTTTTTATAGCGCCCGGCAAGCAACATCACTACGATTACGAGCAGGATCGCTGCCAGAAAGACAAAGACTAACTGCCGGGTGATCGAAAAATCAATTATGACCGAACCATCGATCGGTACGACGGGGAAATAATAATGAGCTCCGGCTTCGAGCGTCTCCGCATAATCGGCAGACGACATCGGGTTGCCGTCGAGCCCGAGAAGAGTGTAGCGACCTGACTCCAGCGCCGCGTGCGTGGAGCCAAAGACGTTCAGCCCCATCCCATCCGGCCCGCGGATCAGAAATATACGCGGAAGCTCGACGATCCCGACCGGCGAAAAATCCAGGTAATACCCGTCGGCCGAGTGCCCGATCGCATCCGGATCGCCCGTTTCCTCATCAGCGGCGACGGCATTCGTCGGCACCACAAGTGCCAGAAGCATGAAGAACACCATGCCCACAAGGCTCATCCGCGTGATTCTGTTATCTTGCATGTGATGCTTCAAAAACGAATAGCTTCGCATGTCAGGTGCGTGCATGCCGCATGATGCTCATCACTTCCAACACGATCATTATGATGAGCAGCGGCACCAGCACTCCTATGAATATTCCGGCTCGGACCGGCGTCAGGGCAACTATGATGCCGACCGCCAGTAATATTGCGATGAACCGGATGAGCATACCGCCAAGAAAGATCGTGACCATCCGCTGCCCCTGTTCCTGCAACGCCTTTCGCAACGTCGCAAAAAGCAAGGCTCCGTAAAGAAGCCCCACCAACAGCGCGAGTCCGGCACTCAACAATGTCTCCTCGCTCATAAGTCGCGGGGCTGACGTGATCTTTATCCCTTGCGCGATACAGAACGGCAAGCTACGTCACAACCGTCGAAGACCCGATCCAGAGGTAATGAATTGTGAATGAAAGGATTCACCTCTCTGGAGTTCTCGGGCCTTTTTGTGCCCTTCGATCGTTCCGCCTCGACAGATCGATCGCCGTTCGGTAGAGCTGAAGAAACAGCATCACCATGCCGAGCACCGCGCCGACAATGGTGAGCCACGGAAGTGTGCCGAATCGCCGGTCAAGGAAATATCCTCCCAGCATACACACCACGAGCGTCGCGGCGAGCTGCATTCCCAGCCCGAGATAGGGCCCGACGTCGCGCATGCTTCGACGCCAACTGCTCTCTTCGTTCGGATCGGGAAGGGCCATCAGGTGTACCAATTTCCAGGAGCGGCTCTACTCAAGCCCTGGCTACGGCCTGCTTGGGCGCCTCCGCGACCGGGGCATTTTTCGCTGCGCGTGAACTGCCCATTTCACAACTGCCGTTGTATACGGCACCTTCCTCGATAACCAATCGCTCGGTGTAAATATTCCCTTCGATGCGGGCGGTACTCTTGAGAATCAGCCTGCCGTCGATACGAACATCTCCGTCGATGTAGCCGGCGATGTCCGCATTGGCCGCGTTGACTTCACCCTCGATGTGGCCTTCCTGGGCGACCACCACCTTGCCCTCGACGCGAAGAGCTCCGAGCACTTTCCCCCGAACATGTACATCGCCCGACGACGACACTTTGCCGTCGACGACCGTGCCCTCTCCGATCATATTGATGTGGTCGGGCGACACGCCCGATGATTGCCTGTTCATGCCGTCCTCTTTTGGTTTCTGTCGGAACACTGCCATATCCGCCCTGCCTCAAATGTAGAAGTTTCACTGTGATCCCGGTAGGTATCCAGTCTACTCCTATAAGGATACAACCGAGTCATCACCCGAGTCACGATCGCCGCACCATCAGCATTACAAGACATGCATGGCCGAAGGTCAATGTCCGACGAAATAAAACCTGGGATCCTGCGCCAGACCATTTTGCCAGAGCTCGACATGCAGATGGGGACCCGTCGAAATTTCGCCGGTGTTTCCGCTCACGGCAATCGACTCCCGTGCCCGGACACGCTCGCCCATCCGTTTCAGTAACCGCTGATTATGTTTGTATATGGAAAGGTAACCATCCGCGTGCTGAACCGCGATGGTATAACCTCCCTCGTCGGTCCAGTCGGCCAGAACCACATAACCGTCGCCCACCGAGCGCACAATCGAGCCTTCTTCGACGGCAAAGTCGACGCCGAAATGTCCGGTACGGGCATTGAAACCGCGAGTCAGGAAGCCGTTAACAGGAGGCAGCACCGGAAGTTGAAGCCCCGCGAGCGATCGTTCCGCCGATGCGATATTGCGAGCTACGTCATCGGATTCTGCGGTGAACCTCCACGATGTGAGTGCAGGCTGCTCATGATCTTCCCAGTCGGCGGGCGCTCCTTCAGAAGCAACCGCGTCCACGTCCGTTGTGATTCCGTTGCGCGAGTCGGCTACCGACGGAACGCGCGCCATCGACGCGGAATCAACTTGTCCGATTACGAGCTGGCGCAGATGCTGGAGGTACTGCTGCTGCGCGATCAGCGAATCCTGCATGGCCTGAAGCCGGAGCGAGGTCAGTCGCACATCCCGCTCGACTTCCTGCGACTCGATTCCCGGCACAATCTGCTTGAGGGGAGAAAATGCCATCAGTGCCATGAAGATAATTCCGCCTGCAAGCGCCGCTCCCGCAGCTCCCCAGATCAGGTCGCGAGGCCGCACTTCGTGCCGTCTTGGACGATCGGCTCCGTCTTCATCAAATATGATTACTGTCTGCTTCCGCCGGCCATCGCGGAAGAGATCCTTCAAGAAAGTCCACATACGAAGCACAATCAGCGTACTAGAAGCTCAGCGATTGCGAGTCACCGAGAATATTCGCTGGAGGAACCGAAGCAGACAAGTCCGGTTTCACCTGCGTTCTCGGCGATCGTTGATCAATGAGTTTTCATTCCTTATATTAGGTGGCTATCGCGTACCTGCGCTCGATCTTGCAGGTCGCGCAGTGCACGTCAGAAAGGTAAGCATCTACACGAATCATGCCCCAGCACAAATCAGCTGCGAAGCGAGCTCGTCAGAACGCGAAGCGGCGTGCGAGAAATCGTTATCATCGCAGCCGGATGCGCACGTTGATGAAGCGCCTCCAGAACACTGAGAATCCTGAGGAGGCCACACCTCTACTGAATAATGTGAAGGCCTATCTCGACCGCCTGGCAGTCAAGGGAGTCATCCACAAGAATAAAGCCGCCAACTACAAGAGTTCGCTCGATAAGCATGTCCAGTCACTAAGCTGACGGCGCCGAGGATATTTCCTCGCGATTCTCTCAGATACAGGGCCCGCCTCATTACATTGAAGGCGGGCCTTTTTTGTTTACCGTAGAAGTATTGAGATTATCCGAACGTGCTGTACGGTGTATATCCCCAGCGAGCCCTCAGCGATTATTTTACTTCTATAATGGACTTATTGAACGCAGTCGAACTTTTGATGAGGAATATGCTCCGAGTCAACATCACACGCATATACAAAGGCACATATTTTCGTGACCGGACTCGTAATAAAAATGTAATCGGAGCATGTTCGATACAATTGCCGAAGCTGTGTCTGAATCCGTTCTCTTTAATCTTCGTGTAAGCGCGGCCTTGGAAACGAGCCCAATAGGCCACTTCCACATGTCCCGATCCGGTCTTATATCCAGGTTTGTGATATCTTCTGCGAGAAATACGTGTGGATATGTTGCTTTTAGATCGGCAACGGTGTGATATTGCGTCACAATTACGCAACATGACTTCGATGCTTATTTGATAGCATGGATATGCGAAACAAAAGACTTTTCTTACGCCAATAAGGCCCGTTCGAAAACTGGCGGCGAATGCCGTCTTTATCTGAGTACAACACAAACAGAACGACCCGCAAGTCCCTTAAGCGAATAAACGGAGGTAAAACACGTAATGAAAAACCGACTACTGACACCTTTATTGGCCTTTGCGCTGCTCTTCCTTACGGTCGACAGTGCGAATGCCCAACTCAGGGCGGACGGTACCGTCTACCTGAAAGCTCGTGTTGGCGTCAACATGTATATGGGTGACCGCGACGGCAACCCCGACAACGAGATAGGCACGTGGTTCGAAGACGGAGGCATGTCCTTCGGTGGCGAACTCGGCTATGCGGGGCAGTTCGGAAACGGTCCTCTTGGCGGATCGATCGGCCTGTTTTACCTCGCGGGCGATTATCCAATGATTACCAGCAACGCCTCGGGCGTTCCGCCGACCATCGACCAGGACAACTCGAGCACGTGGCGCCACACCGGTGCACTGCTGGGACGTCTGCACC
>CBFGXY010000150.1:0-5022 GCA_965652945.1 uncultured bacterium | reverse complement strand
TAAAGTGCAGGCCCGCATCAGAATGGCGGTAAGTCAGATTGGACGAGCCTCCATGATACGGCGGAACGCCACAAAACCCATCACTCCGACGCGTTTGATTCGAGCGCCTGCATCGACCGCTGGACAAACTCATCCACATCTTCCGCCTCCGTGAGAAGCTCGTCTGAGATCGGAATCATATCCAGAATCAGCCGCGAACTGCGATCATACGTCAAGTAGTTGTACACCCAGTTGACGAAAACATTTGCTCGGTGGCGGAATCCGACGAGTTTGGCAATGTGAACGAAGACCCATACCAGCCACGCCAAGAAGCCGTGGAATCGCAGACCGCCGGGAAGCTCAGCTACCGCCGCATTTCGACCGATGGTGGCGAGCTGTCCCTGATCCCGGTAGTTGAAGTGCGTCCGATTCGCACCTCTTATGCTGCGCAATATCTGATCCGCTGCATGCCGCCCTTGCTGTACGGCAACGGGCGCAACCTGCGGATACGGGTTACCATCGTCATCCAGCGTACCCGCCATGTCACCGATCACAAACACCTCAGGATAATCGGACAGACTTAGATCACGTTCGGTCAGTACACGACCGCCCCTCCCGGTCTCAACTCCCAGCGCCTGAGCCAGCGGCCCCGGCCGGATCCCGGCTGCCCAGACCAGGGTGTTCGTATCGATCCGCCGTCCGCCTTTGAGAAGGACATGATCCGCCGCAACACGTTCCACGGCGGATTCCAGCAACACCTCGACACCTCGATCCTCCAGAACGCGGCGCGCATACTCGCTGGAGGTTTCGTGATAGTGTGCAAGTATCCGCGGGAGCATCTCAATCATGGAGACCCGCGCCCGGTCCATGTCGATGCGCGGGAAGTCCCTCCGAAGAATCCGAACGAGCTCCGTCAGCGCACCGGCCGTTTCAACGCCAGTAGGGCCGCCACCTACTACCACGAAATGCAGTGCGCCGTCGCCTACCGAACCGGGATCCCGGTCGTACCGCTCAAACTGTCGCAGAATGTGATTTCGAAGCCGGACCGAGTCGGACAGGTTCTTCAAGGGAAAGGCATGTTCCGCCGCACCATCCACACCGAAGTAAGATGTAACCGCGCCTGTCGCAACAATTAGATAATCGTACTGCTCTACCGGCCCTTTCTGGAAGTGAAGCTCCCTCCGCTCGAGGTCGATCTCGCGCACGGTACCCAGTCTAACATGGACGTTCGACCACCCGTGAAACACCTCCCTGATATTGTGAGCGATTTCCTCCGTTTCAAGACCGGCCGTGGCCACCTGGTACAGGAGTGGCTGAAATTTATGGTAGTTGTTGCGATCGACGAGCAGTACGTCGACGTCTACTCGCCTGAATGTTTTCGCAGCGTTAAGACCTCCGAAACCTGCACCGATGATGACTACGCGCGGCCGGCGCGCCGGCAATTGCCCCTGGCTCATATATCGCTCGAGTTTTGTAATCCGACTTAAACCTCCGAGGTACTACGAATCGCGCGGCCGACGGAATGAGACGAAGTTGTGACCCCCTACATTGTTACTTCGTCCCCTTTAAGCCTTGCAGACTGCGCTGAGAGAGCAGATTGACGTCGTACGAGCGGATACGGCCATTCCGGGCGCGGTGCCGATCGATTCCCAGTTCAATCATCCGTGTGATAAGTTCCTTAAAAGGAATGCCCGAAGGCTCCCACAGATAAAATGAAAACGAGCCCGGTATCGTATTGATCTCATTGAAGTAGACGTCTCCGGTCGACTCGTCGATCATGAAGTCGATACGGGCAACCCCGCTGCACTCGAACAACTGGAAGATCTGCACCGCAAGAGCGCGGATTTCTTCCGTGCGATCGGCCTCCAGCGGAGCGGGGATGATGCGGTCGAGAGACGCCATCCCTGCAACGTCTGAGGGTTGCTTCGACCCCCGGCCCGATCCCCCTTTCCCCTTCCCCCCTCCTCGCATGTACTTTTCCTCGTAGCTCAGGAGCGCCTGACCTTCGGATCGGACGGGCTGTTCGAGCACGCTCGCAACGGCTGTGTTTGGATCTCCGAGGACCGCGCAATTGATTTCGCGCAGTGATACGACCGCATGCTCGACTACGATCTTATCATCATACCGCAGCGCTTCTTCGATCGCGGCATCGAGTTCGTCGCGGCTGCCGGCCAGGGCAATTCCAATCGATGATCCCAGCCTCGACGGCTTGACAATGACGGGGTATCCGAGTTCGTTCTCTATGCGGTCGAGCCATTCCTCTTCACGGCTGCCCCAGTCGGATTCCCTGAAATCCACGAAATCGACAATAGGAATGCCCGCATCCCGGCTCAGATACTTCGAGATCACCTTGTCGATGCCTATGGACGAACCGGCCACATCGCTGCCGGTGAACGGCACGTTGAATGCGGAACAAAGACCCTGCACACTGCCGTCCTCTCCTGGCCCTCCGTGGAGCCCGAGGAACATCACTTCGATCTTCCATCGTCGGGGCTGTCGAAACCGTTTCACTGCGCTCAGTTCAAACAGTTCTAACGTGCCGAAATCGCCGGGGACCAACCCCACACGGCGTGCGACGGAGCGCAATGCATCCAGGTCCTGATAATTATCCAGTTCAAACAGTTCTTCTCCCGTATACCATGCACCGTCCTTGCCGATATAAATCGGGATAGGCTCGAACCGTTCGCGGTCCATGGCCGCAATGGCCTGAAGGCTGCTTATAATCGAGACTTCGTGTTCGGGGGAAACGCCACCAAACACGACGCCTACCGTCTTTCTATCCAAATCTGTTTACCTGATTAGGTGGATGGTGCCTGATTCACACGCGCTTTGCCGCCGTTGATCTCAATTTGCGTATGTTCGCGGCCTAGTTTCAAGGAACCCCGTCTGAAGCACCCTATCTGTGAAAATAGCCGTTATCTCAGATATCCATTCGAACTTGCATGCTCTCGAAGCTACGCTCGGCGAGATCGATGAGCATGGCGTCGAGGAAATCTATTGCCTCGGCGATGTTGTCGGGTATGGTGCGGATCCCGCAGCCTGTGTGGATCTGGTGATGGAGCGGTGCGCCGGCGCCGTGCGTGGGAATCACGACGAGGCGGTGGCCATGGACCGCGGAGTGAAGGTCCTTCCAAAGGATGCGCGGGTGGCAGCAAAGCACAACCGCGATAAGCTGAGTCAGGAGCATATTGATTACTTGTCGAACCTCCCACTCACGCTCGAGGCTCATGGCATCACATTCGTACACGCTTCGCCGCAGTCTCCTGGTTCCTGGCTGCGCCTCGACTCCTTTACGCGCGTGAAGGATCAGTTTGATCACTTCACCTCTGACATCTGTTTCGTGGGACACACGCACGTTCCGGGCGTAGTCTCCAATCGGATCGGAGTTCTGACCGTTCGTCCGGGGCATCGGTTTTTGATCAATGCGGGAAGCGTCGGGCAGCCGCGCGACGAAGACCCTCGCGCCGCGTTCGCCATCTTCGACACGGAGGCGGTCTCATGCGAGCTCCTCAGGATTGGATACGACGTGGCGGCGGCCGCCGAACGAATTAAGGAAGAGGACCTTCCGCAGTCGCTTGCCGATCGGCTATTTCGAGGCCGCTGATCGCGCTCTTGAGCCAACGATGCTAGTACTTCCAACCACGATTCAGTCGTTTACTATCAGCTGGCCTTTGTTGTAGACGGCGTGCGCCCGTCCGACCATCGTCGCTCCAATGAAGGGAGTATTTTTGCTCTTCGATTTGATGTGACGCTCTTCGAAGATCCACTCTGAGGTCGCGTCGAAAATCGTAAGATTGGCACGAGATCCGGTCGTCACCGAAACCTGCTCGATGCCCAGAATGCGCCTCGGCTCAAACGTGAGCTTCCGGACCGCCTCTTCCACCGACAGAACACCTTCGCGGATGAGCTCCCGACCTGTCAGTCCCCAGGCCGTTTCGAGTCCAATTATTCCAAATGGAGCGGCAATGTACTCGACTTCCTTTTCAAATGAGGCGTGCGGCGCGTGGTCAGTGCAGATGACGTCGATGGTTCCGTCGCGCAGACCCTCCTTCATTGCAGCCACATCCGACTTCGTTCGGAGCGGAGGATGCATTTTTGTGCTGGTGTCGAAATTGGACTGCTCGACCAGCTCGGCGGTAAGCGCAAAATGATGAGCGCACACCTCGGCGGTAATGTTGATGCCACGCTTCCGGGCCTCTCGCACCAACTCGACGGCCCTCCCAGTCGAGATGTGTGCCACATGGACGTGCCCTCCGGTAAATTCCGCCAGAAGTATGTCACGTGCAATCATCACCTCTTCGGCCAGTCCAGGAATGCCCGGAATTCCCAGACGGGTCGCCACAATGCCTTCGTGCATATGGCCGTTGCGGTTCAGCGTAAGGTCTTCCATGTGGTTGATGACGGGGCGCCCGAGCATCGAGCTGTATTCAAGCGCCCTGCGCATCAGACCGGAGTCCTGTACCGGCGAGCCGTCATCGCTAAAGGCGACGGCACCCCCGGCTTCCAGATCGGCCATCTCCGACAATTCCTTCCCTTCCCGATTTTTTGAGACGGTTGCAATCGGGTACACATCGACGGGCGTCGATGCTGCACGCTCGATGACGAACTCCACCACATCTCGAGTGTGGATGGGTGGGTTGGTGTTGGGCATACACGCCACGCCGGTGAATCCGCCCGCTGCAGCCGCACGACAACCAGACTCTATCGTCTCCTTGTACTCATACCCCGGCTCGCGGAGATGCACGTGCATATCGAGCCATCCCGGAGAAACAAGCAAGCCGCTCGCATCGAATTTCGGGATGTCGGCGACGATAATTTCCGACTCGACTGCCTCGATGGATCCATCGCGGATGAGTATATCTGCTCGATGCTTTACTAGAGTCTCGGGATCGACGAGGGTGCCGCCATGGATCAAGAGGTCGGGCGATTGCGACATATCGGACGAGGTATAAGTCTAAATAAACAGGCAGCCCGCATCTCGGGCCGCCTGAATATAAACGCATGAAGTTGAACCCGGCGTGAGTTCTGCCGGGACGTAATCTA
>CBFGXY010000149.1:0-5038 GCA_965652945.1 uncultured bacterium | reverse complement strand
CGAAGGGGAGATGGCTTACCCTCCGGTAACCACCAACCCGCAGCGTCCAGGCGTGGCATTCTCCGCGACCAATCAGGTCAGCATGGAGCATCCGATCTTTTCCGGCAGCGTCTCATTCGCTGACACCACGATCACTATAGACGGCGTGAACCGCACGCGCCAGAGTGGTGAGGTCGTTCTTTACAATCAGTATCGGGGCGCATCGACGGCGACTTCCGCCGGAGGATCGGAGCTCGTACTCCGAGCAATCGACGGGTGGGCGGTGAACGACACGGTTCGAGCGGTGGTTGACGAATTGCGGCCAAATAGCCAGAACACCTCGATTCCGAAAGGGGGAGCTGTGCTATCCGCGCACGGTGAAGTCGGAACGTATCTCACCGATAACCTCGCGGTGGATGATACCCTTGAGTTGTTTCTGGGAGCGACGCCTGGGATCGATGATATTCGCGAAATGGTTAGCGGCGGACCGTTCATCGTACGGGATGGAAAGGTCGACGTTGGTCCCAGAGGTGACGGGGTGCAGCGCCATCCTCGATCTGCTGCGGGAATCAATGAGGATGGGACCCGGCTCTATCTCATCACAGTGGATGGGCGGCAATCAGCGAGTGCAGGGATGACTCTCACGGAGCTGGCAGAGTGGATGGTGTCAGTAGGCATCGACCGGGGCATGAACCTAGACGGAGGAGGCTCTTCTACTCTGATCGTGTATGGTGAAGTCGAGAACATGCTGCAAACGGGCCAGCGTGCGGTAGCTAACGGTCTCGCGGTCATTTCGACTGCTCCACTCGGTGAAATTACGAGACTACAGGCTCAGCAGAGAAGCGTTCGACTCTTCCGGGGACATCAGGTCTCGTTTGATATCGATGCCGTTGACGAGCATAATCATCCGATTGAACTTGACCCGGAGCAGCTTCAGTTTGAAGTGGATGAGCACGTGGGCACGATTTCGTCCGACGGTGTTTTAACGGCGGGCAACGTTGCTTCCGAGGGGCACGTATACATAACATATGGAAGCCATCGCGACACGGTAGATGTGGTCGTGACAGACATCGGTCGTCTTGCCATCCGGCCGGGAGACGTGCTCATCGATACGACTCGATCTTTCCAGTTTACGTACCAGGCGTTCGATACCGATGGACGTACGCAACTGATTTCATCCGATGAAGTCGCCTGGTCGGTAGAAGACGAGGAGATCGGCGTCATCGATGACGAGGGTAGGTTCACAGGCCTGCGTGCCGGCATTACGAATGTGATCCTCCAGTACCGGGAGGTAACAGACTCCGCCCGTGTACAGGTAGAAACGATATACGGCGTCCATGCCGTTGACGATTTCAGTGATCCTGACGCGTGGGAGATCGAGTTTGAGAATGTGAACACGCCGGAATCCAATGTCGAGTTCATCGAACTCTCTGATGATGAGATTGCTGCCAGGATCAACTACAGTTTCGTTCAGGGTACGGCGAGCGTTTTCCGGATCGTGATGCGGCGGGATATCCTTGTCCCCGGTGTGCCGACAGGAATCCATGCCGATGTAAAGACGGACGGTCTAAACCACCGCGTGTTCTTTGAACTTGAGGATGCAGCCGGCACACGAGTCAACGCCTTCGTTCCTCGGTTCATCACCGAGACGGAGTTTGATTCGCTGGCAGCTCCGGCGGTTTGGTCGACAATCGTTCCGCCCCTGACCGTTCGGGGGGTCGGAGTTCAGTTAGGAAATACTGGCGTTCCGGGGGCACTGAACGAAGGTTCGATCGAAATCAAGAACCTTCGGGTCAGCTATCCGCCGCGTTCAACAGTCGACAGCGAGCGCGGAGCGGAATTGCCCGCTCAAGTCGAGTTGGATCAGAATTTTCCAAACCCGTTCAACCCGGCCACGACCATACGATTCTCTATATCGAGATCGGATGCCGTGACACTTCGTGTATATGATGTTCTGGGACGCCTGGTGGATACGCTGGTCGACGGTGAGCAGATGCAACCGGGATCCTACGACGTCACCTGGCAGGCCAATGCGAGCGCCGGTCTTGCAAGCGGTGTTTATTATTACGTGCTCGAAACCGAAGGACGGCGATTATCCAGAGCGATGGTCCTGCTTAAGTGAGTTTATCGGCTCCCTCGTAATTCCATCTTCAAATCAGACGTTCATATGCGAAGCTTCTTGATTGCGATGGCCCTTCTGCTCGGCACGCTCGAGGCGAACGGCCAGCTCCTTTACGACACGCTTTACACTCGTCAGGTCGGAACGGGCGCCTGGCACACACACGTGTTAGAGCATTCTCAGCCGTGGAACATCCACGTTCTCGAGATCGACCTGAACGATGAATACACCACGATCAAGTCGATCAAGGCAGGAGAGCGGTATACCGGTTCCGAGACGACGATCGACATGGCTCGTCGCTTTGATCGCGAAGGCCACCGAGTTGTCGGAGCAGTCAACGCTGATTTCTTTTCGAACGGTCCGATATCGATGCAGGTCGCACAGGGTGAATTCGTACGGCGCGAGGCATCAGGTCGTCCCAGCATCGGATTCAACTATGACAACGATGTGATGGTCGAGTACCCCGTCTTCATGAGCCGTTTGTTTACATCGGAGGGAGCACACACCATTCACGGGGTGAACGCAACCCGGGGTACCAACCAGATGGTTATTTACAACCGATTCTACGGTACGTCAACCGGTACCAACGAGAATGGCACTGAGATCGCCGTGGAGCCGTTGGACGACTGGCGCGCGAACGACACGCTGGAAGTAGTGGTCAGAAGTAAGCAATCGAACGCCGGCGGAATGACCATTACACAGGGATGGGCTGTTTTATCGGGTCATGGTACAGCAGGGGCCATACTCGATGAGCAGGTGGCAGTTGAGGATACACTTCGTCTCGTTCTGGGTGCTCAACCCGGAATCCCTGAGCTCACGGAGCTTGTCAGCGGCGGTCCGTTTCTCGTAAGAAATGGCGCGGAAGATGTAGGACCACGAGGAGACGCAGCAGATCGGCACCCCCGGACGGCTGTGGGCATCAACGCGGATACAACCCGGCTCTATCTCGTCACCGTAGACGGACGTCAGGTTGCGAGTGCGGGGATGACCCTACATGAACTCGCCGATTTCATGGTCGACATCGGCGTCCATACTGGAATCAACCTCGACGGTGGTGGCTCCACGGCGATGGTTGTTCGAGGAACGATCGACAATCGGATGTCGGAGCCCGGAGAAGGCCGACGAGTGACGAATGCGCTTGCCGTGATAACTTCGGCTCCAGAGGGTGAGTTGGCACAGGTGCGTCTCCGACACGATACCCTGAAGGTGTTTCGGGGCCACGCGCACGAGTTTCTCGTTGATGGGATTGATGCGAACTATAATCGGCTCGACATCGATTCCACACTTCTGAGCTTCGAAGTGGATCCGGAGATCGGCACGATCACGAATCGTGGTATCTTCTCATCTGTCGGTCAGCCGGGAAGTGGAAACGTCATCATGAGGTATGGAGACTGGACAGACACTACACACGTTATCCTAAAAGACGTAGGCGCACTCGAGATTTCTCCTCGGGAGATCGTCCTCGATACGACTCGGACGTTCTCTTTCGTTGCTCGCGCATACGACACCGACGGTGCCCGGCAGACGATCCCGGCCTCGCAGATATCCTGGTCGGTACTCGACGAAGATATGGGTACGGTTTCCGAAACAGGCGTTTTTCGAGGCCTGGCTCCAGGTCGAACCGCCGTCATCGCTCATTATGGTGAAACCGTCACAGACTCGGCCTGGGTGGACATCCAGCTGGGGTCTGGAGTGGTTCACCTCGATCCGCTGGACTCATTAGACGACTGGAACGTCGTTCTTGAAAACGTCGACACGGGAGCCTCGGGTGTAAGTATCGTCGAAACGGACGACGGTGAGTCGGTGATGCAGATATGGGTACGGTTTCCGAAACAGGCGTTTTTCGAGGCCTGGCTCCAGGTCGAACCGCCGTCATCGCTCATTATGGTGAAACCGTCACAGACTCGGCCTGGGTGGACATCCAGCTGGGGTCTGGAGTGGTTCACCTCGATCCGCTGGACTCATTAGACGACTGGAACGTCGTTCTTGAAAACGTCGACACGGGAGCCTCGGGTGTAAGTATCGTCGAAACGGACGACGGTGAGTCGGTGATGCAGTTTGACTACCGTCTCGAGCAAGGATCGGCACCCGTTTTTCGGATGAAGGTCGAGCAGGAGTTCGAACTATACGGCGTTCCACAGTTCGTGCATGTGGACGCAAAATCGGATGGGCGCAATCACCGCGTCTTCTTCGATGTCGAAGATGCTGCCGGAACGCGGATTTCACTGTTCGTGCCGAAGTTCATCAACGTTGTCGAGTTCGATTCCCTGTGGTCTGCATCGACGTGGGCGACCATGCAGCCTCCGATCAAGCTTCGCTCCTTCGGGGTGCAACTGGCTGCAGGGGGAGCAGCGGGTACGATTCACGAAGGAGCACTTCAGTTCAAGAACCTCCGGATCAGCTATCCCGAGGCCACCGAGGTATCGGTACCTGAGGTCGGTGAATTGCCTGATGACATCATCCTCCATCAGAACTATCCCAACCCTTTCAATCCATCTACAACGATCCGTTACCAGTTGCCTTCATCCTCTCACATCACACTGAAGGTGTATAACGTTATGGGGCAGCTGGTTGACACCATCCTGGATGCGGAGCAGGCACAAGGAGAACATGAAGTGACCTGGCATGCGGACGCAAAGACGGCCAGCGGTGTCTATTTCTATACCCTTGAGGCAGACGGCCGAAGGATCAGCCGATCGATGATGCTGCTAAAATAGCGGCAGTGCTCTTTGTCGAAGTAGGTTTCGGAGTGCCGAGATACCCGGAGGGAGCGTGATGCCAATCGCGCTCCCTCTCTTTCTATTTACCATCCTCTGCGTCTCTCCCCTTCTCTGCGTTACATCCCGTCCAACGCCGGCTTAGCGATTAGCGATGGACCTGTTAAGGCACCGGACATTGCGAAGTATGGAGGTATGGAAGTATGGTCGTGACGTGGAACGT
>CBFGXY010000148.1:0-5062 GCA_965652945.1 uncultured bacterium | reverse complement strand
GATCCAATGAGACATCAATTTTCGAGATGTGCGGTCGTCTGGCTGATGGCCATCTGCACGAGCCTGCCCGGTATGCTCTGGGCCCAGGAGGTATCTCCTTCGCTTCAGCGCATGGCGGACCTCGTTCCTGTTCCATCGATCAGCAGCAACAGTGTCACAAAGATGGCAGCGCGAGGGGACTCCGTCTGGATCGGCCCGCTTCTCGACCTGACCGTCGATGGAGGCGAATCTTGGTTACGAGCCTCAACCGACTCGCTTGTGGATTCTCGAAACAGGGTCTTTTCGATCACGATCGAGGAGGATGTGATTGTCGTCGGACTGGGTTACGCCAGCCAGGAGACACAGGGATCCGTACAGGCTGCGGGTGGATTTCTAATATCTGAAGACGGAGGTCAAACCTTCACTTACCGATTCCCCCAACTCGACTCCCGGGGCGACACCACGGTCACTTACGGTGTTTCCACTCTGTCAGCTCTCGACATCATCGCGCCGCAGCAGAGTCCGCCCTATATGGTCGATTATGATCCCGCGACGGGAGATATCTGGGTAGCGGGATGGGCAAGTGGGATCCGAAGATCGGAAGACATGGGTCGAACGTGGGAACGGGTCGTACTTCCGCCCGACCACCTCGAGGAGATCCATCCCGACTCCACGTACGATTTCCTGGTTGCCCCCCAGCGCGGTCCGACGGGACACCTGAACCACATGGGATTTGCCGTTAAGGTGGACTCACGCGGAAATGTCTGGGCGGGCACGCCCCTTGGCATCAACCTCAGAAAGGCAGGTGAGCAAAGCTGGAGAAGGTTTTCGGCCACGGGATCGCCCCATTCTCTCACCGGCAGCTGGGTCGTCGATATCGCCGAGCAGATTATGGGCGAGGAAAGTTTGATTTGGATCGCGAGCTGGAACGCCGGGGAAGCGGGCGAGCGCTTCCGTGATGGAATCTCGCTGACGCGTGATCAGGGCGAGACGTTCGAGCAGATGCTGATCGGCGAAACGGTCTACGATTTCGCCTTCCGCGGCGAAACCGTCTATGCCGCCTCCGAGCGAGGCCTCTTCATTTCCGACGATCTCGGCCAGACCTGGCGATCGGTGCGAGACTTTTATGACGCGAGCCGGCCCGATGTGGTCATTCAGCCGGGAGTCGAGGTGTATTCCGTGGAAACGACGCGTGATGCGCTATGGGTGGGAACGTCGGACGGACTCATGAAAAGCCTGGATGACGGCCGCACGTGGAGCATTTTTCGGTCGGAAGTTCCAGTGCGACCCACCGAGCCCACCGATCGCGTACCGGATGTCGACACATTTGCGTACCCGAACCCGTTCTCACCCGCGATCAGCCGGTACGTCCGAATCCGATTCGAGGCGGAGCAGGACGCCGCTCCGGTGGTTCGCATCTATGACTATGAGATGCAGCTGATTCGCACGCTCGACGTCGAGCACGGCAGGGGCGTCCGGGAAGTGGTGTGGGACGGGATGGATCATGACGGATTGCGCGTTTCAAACGGGCCCTATTTCTATGTAGTGGATGCCGATGGCCGCCGGGTCGATGGAAAGATATTGGTGATCGAATGAGGGGTCTGTTGATGAAATCGAAGCTGATCCGAGCAGCAGCGCTGGCGCTGTGCCTGCTGGCAGCGGCACCGGGCGATGCACTCTCGCAGAACGCTGGCGTAGTGGCACGCATGGGCTTCGGAGCGCGGGGCATCTCTCTCGGCAATGCCCTCGCAGCCGACTTTTCCGGTCACGCAAGCCCTTTCTACAATCCGGCACTCGCACCACTGGTGACCGCGCAGAACCTGGAGGCGTCCACCGCGCTGATGTCATTCGATCGGCAACTGCAGTTTCTGCAGTTTTCCACTCCGATGCGGCCACGCGCCGGCATCGCGGCAGGGCTCGTACACGCAGGAGTCAGCAACATCGACGGTCGGGACGCAAACGGATATCACACAATGGATCATTCGACCAACGAATATGCGGCCTTCCTCGTCTTTGGAACCCGGCTCACAGAACGGATCTCGGCCGGATTCGGGCTCCAGGTCTTTCGCGCCGATTATTACGAGTCGCTCAAAGCGGTAAACACCATCGGAATCGATATCGGTGTGGCTGCGCGCGTTACCGACCATCTGCATCTCGGTCTCGTGCTGGATGATCTCCTTGCCCGTTATTCCTGGGATACTTCGGGTATGTACGGAACGGGGGGACGAACAACGTCGGATCGCTTCCCGAGGCGACTCCGGATAGGAGGGGCGTATCACCTGCCCAGACAGCAGGTCCGCATTCTGGCGGAGTACGAATCGCGGCTCACCTCACGCGAACATCGATACCCGATCGTCCGAGTCTTTAGCGGCGAACCCGTGGAAGGCTCCGAGTCCGAAAGACTCCTATTGGATGATGGATTTTTCCGAGCGGGACTCGAATGGACGCCGCGAGAGGAGTTTGCCTTGCGTGCAGGCGTCGACCGGGTCGGCCAGGATGGATTCGAAAGCGCCCGGCCCAGCGCGGGTTTCATGATCGAGCAGCCGGTGGGCACGCTCGTGGTGCGCGGCGAATATGGAATGGTGATCGAGCCGTATGATGCAGGCATGGCCCACCTCATTTCGCTGCGCGTATTCTTATAATGAGGCGCTGGGCGATCATTCTTACGATCATGCTCGCGACGGGCATTGAGAGTCGCGCCCAGGATCCCGGAATGGCCTTTCTGCGGATGGGTACATACGCGGACCATGCAGCCCTTGCGGATACGTACACAGCATACGTGGGGGGCGCGGCATCCATGTACGGAAATCCTGCCGGTCTGGCGGTCGGTGGATCGGATGAAGCGGTCTTGTCCTACCAGAGCTGGATTGCATCCACGAGCATATACGCGGCCTCCGTCCGGATGCACTCCGGCAGAGCGGGAAGCTTCGGCGTGAGCGTGGCGGTGTTCGACGGAGGAGATATCGATGTCCAGGCGCCGCCGGGCCCGGATGATTCTCCGGCTACGCAATCGATCGCAGCCGCTGCAGGCTATGCATACGCCCTCGGACCGCTCCGATTGGGGGCGACGGCCAAATTCCTTGCCGAGCGTATTTATGGCGCCGACGCGACGGGATTTGCCCTGGACTTCGGAGCGCAGGCCTCGTTTATGGACGACAATCTGCTCTTCGGAGCATCGGTACACAACGTCGGGTCGATGCAAGAACTGGGCGCGGTAGCCACCGAACTTCCGCTCATGATCAGAATCGGAGCAGCGGGATATCCGGTGCGAGTCTATTCCGGAACGGGGTCCGAGCCCACCTTCCGGTTCTTTGTGTCGCCCGAAATCGTGATCTTTCCTAATGAGGATGTACAACGCCTGCGGCTCGGCGTGGGTGGCGAAATGTCGGAGCTGCTTTCGGTCAGAATCGGCTTTTTGCCCGGCGAAGAACTTCGGAGGCTGACCTTTGGTGCCGGTGTATTATACAGCGGCTTTCAGTTCGATTACGCCTTTATGCCGCTTCAGGAAGGATTCGGCGGCCCGTCTCACATGCTTACGCTGACCTACGGCTGGTAATCCGCCGGGCGGTTCATCGCACCCAGCGCTCCATGAATTCGTAGATCCCCAGCACGCGATCGAGCCGGAGCAGCGGGTCGCCCGAACGAGATAATTCGTGGTCCGACTGGGGATAGCGGACATACTCGACGGGCTTGTCCAGGAGCTTCAGACTCCGGTACAGCATCTCGGACTGGGATACGCCGGTTCGCAAGTCCCGGTCGCCATGCATGATCAACAGCGGTGTATCGATCGACGGCACATATGACAGGGGTGATTCCCTGATCAGAATCTCTCGGAACGACGGCGCCGCAGAGCGATCTGAAGCAGGTTCTGTTTCCGCATCGAGAAGGAGGTAGGAATCGGCACCGATGAGCGAATCCTCCGGTGCATCGAGACTCACTTCCGAACCTGCATCCATCGTATCCGCAGCGGCAGCATCCGCATCAGTCAGAAGATTCGGGGCGGGTCTCCACGGATCTTCGGGCGGAGGGGCCACCGACGGATCATCCTCCCACGGATAGCCTCCGAAGTGAGATGGAACAAGGCGCCAGGCATTGCCTTCGCCGAGGAAGGTCGTCAGATCATACACTCCACGCTGCGCCACCGCGGCACGGAAGCGGTCGTCGTGAGCGATGATCCAGACTGTCAGGTAGCCTGCATACGATCCGCCGGTCACGGCCTGCCGGTTCTGATCCACGAATGGCAGATCCGCCACAGCATCCGCGACGGCCAGAACGTCCGACGCCGGGCCGGCCGTCCAGTCCTGGAAATTTGCTCGCATGAACCTGGCTCCATATCCCCCCGAACCACGAGGGTTGCTGTACACGACCACATATCCTCGCGCAGCAAGAAACTGGAATTCGTGCCACATCGAAGCCTCACCGGGTCCCCACATCGCCGACGGACCACCGTGAATCTGCAAAACCATCGGCCAGGGTGCACTCGATCCGTCGGCCGGGCGCATTATCCAGTAGTCGATCTCGAACCCGTCGTTTAGCACCGTTCGGTGTTCGGGCGCCACTACGCGTCTGGATGCCAGCCACGATGCATTATGATCCGTAATTCGCCGTTCACGGTCGAACGACCCCGTCGACGTATATAGCTCATAAGGATTGTCGAAGCGGGTCTGCACGTAATAAATCGAGGAGGCGGTCACATCGAAAGATCGAATGCCGGTCTCGAGGCTCGAGAGGCGCTCCACGGTGCTCGGCTCGGGCAGAGACTCAGGCGCATCCAGATCGGACTCCTCCAGAAGCGTGTCGGCCTCGGCCACGAGCTCCCGGTTGTCGAAGACCTGCACCCTGTACAGTGGAAATCCGCCGTTCGAAGGAGCGACGAAATACAGGTGCCAGTTGTCGCGTGACCATTGGACCTGCGACACGGATCGGTCGAGATCCGTCGTCAGAATTCTGCTATCGGATGGATCATCGAGCGGAAATACTCCCGCATGTTGCATTTTATATCCAGGATCCAGAACGCTCTGCGTCGTGAAGGCGACGGTCTGGCCGTCGGGGGAGACCAGAGGTCGAGATACGTCCTGATTTT
>CBFGXY010000147.1:0-5075 GCA_965652945.1 uncultured bacterium | reverse complement strand
AGATTCCGCCATCCACGCCTGCCTGTTCAAGCACGAGCCGCGCAGCGGTGGATGCCGTGTTCTTTAGCGGATCACGTGGGAGAAGCCCTGCATCACCCGAGATAGATTCGATGACCACACCAGGGTGCTCCGTCCGGGTTGCTTCGACGAAATCACCGATGCCGCCGATGCACAGCCCTAAAGCGTCAAACCCCGGGCCCAGGTTGGAGATCGAAGCCGGGCCAAAAACTCGAACCACGGTCGGTCGTTTTTCTCTTGTTTCAAAAGGGTCGGATGCCTCAGCGTCGACCTCGAGCGTTTCTAATTTCGACATGGTAATTGGTATGCGATCCGCGGAGAACCTTCGGTATCGGCTGGAGCGCGAAGATAAGAATGTCGACGGTTTAAGGACGACACCACCGCGAGAATCGACAAATCCTCATTCGGCTGCGACGAGGCCCACCGATGTCGGATCCTGGCGAGCCTCCTTCCGTGTGCCGTTTGTGAGCAGAAAGTAGCGGAAGGCGTCAGTCAGGGCGACGGCACTCGCCTCCAGAATATTATGAGATACGCCGACCGTGTGCCAGGCGCCGTTCTGGTTACGGTGTTCGACGAGTACGCGTACGGGCGCTTCCGTGCCATCTTCTGAGGAAAGCACGCGGACCTTGTAGTCGGTGAGCCGCACGTCTGCAATACCGTCATAGAACCGGCAGAGTGCCTGATGGAGAGCTTTGGAAAGGGCATCGACCGGACCGATGCCTTCCGCCGCCACCAGTGCACGCTCCTCGCCAACCCGAACAGAAATGACGGCTTCAGTGGCTCCACCTTCAGGCAGGCTCTGACTGTGAACGTTGAATCGTTCCAGTTCGAAGAAGTCACCTTTCTCATCCTGGATTTCTCGAACGAGCAGTTCGAACGAGGCCTCTGCACCTTCGAAGGAGTATCCATTGTGCTCGAGTGACTTCAAGCGTTCGACCGCCCGTGCGGCCACGGCCTCATCATTGAGTTCCAGTCCGAGCTCCTGCGCTTTATAACGCACATTGCTCCGACCGGAAAGATCGGAGACCAGTACGCGGCGCCGGTTGCCTACCGATTCGGGTGTCATGTGCTCGTACATGCTGCCATCCTTCATGACGGCCGAGACGTGGACGCCGCCCTTATGGGCAAAAGCACTCCGGCCCACATATGGCCGGTTGTCGATCGGGTCGAGATTGGCTACCTCATCTACGAAGCGCGAAAGCTCACCCAGCCGCCGCAAGTTTTCCTCGCCGACACATTCGAATCCAAGTTTATACTCCAGCCCCGGAATGATCGTGCACAAGTCCGCATTGCCGCAGCGCTCGCCCAGACCATTGATCGTGCCCTGAACGTGGCGAACGCCCGCTTGCACGGCCGCAATGGAATTCGCCGTCGCGCATCCGCCGTCGTTGTGCGCATGGATCCCGAGAGTACGGTCGATCAGCGTCGATACGCGTTTGACCACCTCATAGATCTGATGGGGAAGCGTGCCGCCGTTCGTGTCGCACAGCACGATCACATCCGCACCCGCCTCCGCTGCCGCCGTAATCGATGCCAGTGCGTAGCCGTCGTCCTCGACCATCCCATCAAAGAAGTGCTCCGCGTCATAAATCACACGCTTGCCCTGGGCCACCAGGTACTCGACGGAGGAAAAGATCAGATCCAGATTCTCCTCCCGCGACACGCCCAGTGCGATCTCGGCATGCCTGACCGAGCTCTTTCCAAACATTGAGACGACGGGGGTGTCGGCCTTGAGCATGGCTTGAAGACTGGGGTCGTCCTCGGGCCTTTTACCAGATCGCCGTGTAGAGCCGAAGGCACAGATCGAGGCGTGGTGCCATTTCTCATCCTTCGCACGCTCGAAGAACTCGAGATCCGTTGGGTTTGAGCCCGGCCAGCCTCCCTCGATGATATCGATGCCGAACTCGTCGAGGCGCCGCGCGATGCGCAGTTTGTCTCGGGCAGAGAGGTTTACGTGCTCGCCCTGCGTACCGTCGCGGAGCGTTGTGTCGAAGAGTTCAACGCGGTTTGACATGAGTCTTGAAGATCTACGGCAGATAGAAGGACGGTCAGGCGGGCATCAGGCCGTTCTGGCGGGCGTATTCGAAGACGCTCCCGGCGGCCAGGATGTCGGCAACATCGCCGAGCGGGCGCAGGAGGTGCTCCTCACCGGTTGTCAGGTTCTTGAGCTTGCCAAGACGGACGTCGATTTCCAGCTCGTCGCCCGTTCGAATCTGACCGGTGAGGTTTTCGAAGGATTCAAAGGGTGCCACAAAGCCTCCGTCTACGGCATTGCGATAGAAAATTCGAGCGTAGCTTTCGGCGATGACGGCTTCGCACCCCGCTTCTGCGAGCGCGAACGGTGCGTGCTCTCGTGAGGAGCCGCAGCCGAAGTTGCCTCCACCTACGATGATGTTGAACTCGCTCTTGTAGGCATCGGGTGCGGTGAAGGGTTGATGGCCATTCGGTAGTCCCTGCTGATCGGCCGGGACTCCGCTGAGCGCATACCGTCCGTAAAGGCGTCGTTCTTCTGGTTCGGTGAGACTATAGACCAGGTGTTCAGCGGGGATGATCTGGTCCGTGTCGATGGCTTCGCCTACAACGTAGGCCTTGCCTCGGATGATGTCGTTCATGGGATGTAAGGTATCAGCTATCAACTGTCAGCTTTCAGCTACCAGCTATTGGTTTTCGGCTGTGAGCTTTCGGTTGTCAGAGGTCAGCTTCGGTTAGGGGGTATGGTGGTCGGCGGTCAGTTTTCAGCCATCAGCTATCAGCTGTCAGCTTTCAATTTTCGAATGTCAGCTGACGGCTTGGAACTGGCAGCTAAAAAATGGCTCATACCAATACCTCGCGTGGGTCGGCGATTTTGCCGGCGAGGGCAGAGGCAGCAACGGTCAGAGGTGAGGCCAGGTAAACGGATGCAGCCTTTGATCCCATGCGGCCCGGGAAATTCCGGTTGGTCGAGGAGATCACGACCTCCGATCCGTGGGTTCGCCCGAACGTGTCGACCGGTCCACCTAGGCACGCGGCGCAGCTTGCTTCGCCCAGCTTGCAGCCCGCATCGAGGAAGATCTGGAAGATGCTCTGTCCGTCGATCATCGTCTTCTGCATGGCAGCGGCAATTTCCGTCGTCGCCGGCACGATGTATGTATCGATCTGGACCCGTCCACCCTTCATAATGCGCGCGGCAGCTTCGAAGTCCTCCAGCTTTCCTCCCGTGCAGCTACCGATGTAGGCGCGGTCGAGCGGAGTGCCTTCGACCTCGCTGACAGTCGCCTTGTTGTCCGGACTGTGGGGCTTGGCAACCACCGGCTCCATCGTCGAGACATCGTACACGCGGTGCGGATGGTAACGGGCATCGGGATCACCATAGACGGCCTCGTAGGGCACGGTTGCTCGGGCGTTCACATAATCAAATGTCTTCTGGTCGGGTGCGATGACACCGTTCTTGCCGCCCGCTTCGATGGCCATGTTGGTGAGAGTCATCCGCTCCTCGATCGATAGATCGTAGACCGCCTCTCCGTCGAATTCGAGCGTGCGGTAGGTGCCTCCGTCGCATCCGATGTCGCCAATTACTGCAAGGATCAGATCCTTGGCCATCAGATAGGGCGGGAGCGTGCCTTCGAAGGTGAAACGCATCGTTTCGGGCACTTTCACCCAGATCTTCCCTGTGCCCATGATGAGCGCGGCGTCCGTATTTCCAATCCCCGTGGAGAACATGCCGAACGCACCCGATGTGCAGGTATGGCTGTCCGTTCCGAAGAGCACCGTGCCGGGCCGGTTGAAGCCTTCCTCCGCCAGGGCGATGTGGCAGACGCCCTTATACCTGTCCGTACCTACATCGAAATAGTGTGGGAGGTCTTGCTCGCGGGCGAAATCCCTGAGGATGTCGACATTCCGGTTCGCGTGGTGGTTCTTCGTAAAAATGTAGTGGTCGGGTATGACCACGAGCCGGTCACGGTCCCAGACGCGGGCATCGGCGCCGAACTCACGCTTGAAAATTTCGATGGTCGGTGGTCCGCAGACATCGTGTGTCATCAGCGTGTCGACGTCGACCCAGACATTGTCGCCGGGGGCCACCCGGTCGCGACCTGCGTGTTTGGCAATGATTTTTTCAGTGATCGTCATGCGTTGCATAGCAAAAGTGTAGGTAGAGGGTCAGGCAAATGTGCCGTCGAAAGAGTTCATTATTCCGTCGCCCACGAAGCGCTGGCTCTCCTCATCCTCGCGATAGGCCTCGAGTTGATTCAGGGCGTCGATGTAAGCGGCGGCGGAGGAGTGGAGGACGTCCGTACTCTGTGCGGTTCCGCGGAAGTAAGCGCCGGCGTGGCTCACCAGCACCGTGACTTCTCCCACGGCATCGGCGCCTTCGGTGACGGATCGAATGGTGTAGTTCGCCAGTTCGTGCGCCGATCCGACGGCCTGGTTGATCGCACGGTACAGTGCATCGACCGGACCGTCTCCCGAGGCACCTCGCTGAACGGTCGCGTCGGTTTTGGCGTGCACGATCTCGACCGATGCCTGAGGCTCACCGTTGGAGTCCATGTTGACGGCGATGCGCTGCAAACGAAAATGTGGTTTGGAGACCGGACGCTGATTGTTCTGGACCAGGTTGCGCAGGTCCTCGTCGTAGACTTCGCGTTTCTGATCGGCCAGCAGCATAAACCGTTCGTAGAGGCGGTCCCTCTCGTGCGACTGGAACTCCAGGCCGAGCTGGACCAGCCGGCCGAAGAAACCCGCTCGGCCCGAGTGCCGACCCAGACGGATCTGGTTGGAACTGTCCTGGCCGACGTCCTCCGCCCGCATGATCTCATAGCTGTCGGCGCGCTTGAGCACGGCGTGCTGGTGGATGCCTGCTTCGCGGCTGCCTGGACGACCCCGACCAGGTTGTCATTTCGGCACACTGTCACGACGATCTTGGTCTGGCCGTAGCAAACTCGCTGGCCGCCGTTCGCGCGGGGGCGCGTCAGGTGGAGGTGGCCGTCAACGGAATCGGCGAGCGCGCCGGAAATGCGTCGCTCGAGGAAGTCGTGATGGCCCTGTACGTTCGAAAAGACTTCTTCGGCGTTGATTGCTCT
>CBFGXY010000146.1:0-5078 GCA_965652945.1 uncultured bacterium | reverse complement strand
AGCTTCGCCGGAACGGAGTCGGGAGTGGCGGAGGAGAATATCCAGGCTCGAATCCGCGGCTTGATCCTGATGGCGCTCTCGAACAAGTTCGGGTACCTGCTCCTCACAACCGGAAACAAGAGCGAAGTAGCGGTCGGATACGTCACGCTCTATGGAGACACGAACGGCGGCCTGGCCGTGCTTAGCGACGTCTATAAATCGCAGGTGTACGCTCTTGCAGAGTACATCAACGCCCGCGCAGGAAGGGAGATCATCCCTCGTTCGACCATCACGAAGCCGCCCTCAGCGGAGTTACGACCCGGGCAGAAAGACTCGGACTCGCTGCCGACGTATGACATACTCGACCGCATTCTGAAATTGTATATCGAGGAGATCGTGGATCTGGACGAGATCGAACATCGAACCGGTTTCGATCGGTCGCTTATCTCTCGGATCCTGCGTATGGTCGATAACAGCGAGTTCAAGCGCCGGCAACTGGCGCCCGGCTTGCGCGTCACCGACAAAGCGTTCGGCTCAGGAAGAAGAATGCCGATCGTTATGCGCAGATCTCGAGATGTCGCGTTCGAGACCACCGCCACCAACCTTTAACTCACATCTCCATGATCACCTTCCTCAGCGGAAAGCTCGTTGAGAAGCGTCCTACTGCCGCCATCGTCGAAGTACAAGGAATCGGTTATCACGTCAACATTCCCACGTCTTCATTCGATAAACTCCCGGAGGTCGGGAAGGACTCGTATCTGTTTACGATCCTGCATGTGCGGGAGGATGCGATGCAGCTTTTTGGGTTTGTGACGCAGGACGAGCGCCGAATTTTTGAGACGATGCTGTCCGTATCGGGAATCGGACCGAAGCTGGCGCTGGCCGCCTTGTCTGTGATGTCGCCGGCCGACCTTCGCAGACACGTGGTGGATGAAGATATTCCGATGCTGACACGCATCCCGGGAGTCGGGCGCAAAACCGCTGAGCGAATGATCGTGGAACTGAAGGACAGGATGGCGGCGCTCGATGAGTTCGAACCTGCGTCCTTCTTGCGAACTGGTGATTCGGATCTCGCGGAGGCAAGGGCGGATGCGCTGGCTGCGCTGGTATCGCTTGGATTCGGCAGGACCGCTGCGGAAAAAACGCTCCGCAAAGCAATAAAAAAGGAGCCGAACCTGCGGTCGACCGAAGACATGATCAGGGCCGCACTGCGCGAGGCCTGATCGCTATGAACCATACACGGAGGCGAGACGATGGCGGAGATCAAACTGAAACGGGCCTATGAGCCGCCGTCAGGATCCGACGGCCGACGAATCCTGATCGACCGCCTCTGGCCAAGGGGCGTTTCGAAGGCCGAGGCAAAGATCGACGTGTGGTTGAAGGAGATCGCGCCGAGTACAGAGCTCCGAAAATGGTTTGGCCATGATCCCGAGCGATGGGATGAGTTCCGCCGCCGATACCGCGACGAACTGAAAGAGAATCCCGCCCTCGACGAATTACGCACGATCGTCAAAGAAGGAAAGACGACCCTCGTCTATGGGGCGAAGGATGAAGCGCATAACCACGCCGTCGTCCTCCAGGATATCCTGAAAAAGTAGTCTTCACGGCTCGGCGAGTCGAGTTACCTGCACGTGCAGCCGCATATAGTTGTGCGGTATCAGCGCTCCAATCGGCGCATGTGGACAGGGCACATGAATAAATGACCGGCTCCGAAACTACAACTGCCGGTCGGTGATTATGCCAGTCTACCCAATAATTGCGAAGACAGAATGAGTCCCAACGAGATCCGTAATATCGCCATCATTGCCCACGTCGACCACGGCAAGACGACACTGGTGGATGCGATGCTCTGGCACAGCGGCACGTTCCGTGCAAATCAGGACGTGGCCGAGCGGGTCATGGATTCGATGGACCTGGAGCGAGAGAAAGGAATCACGATCATGGCCAAGAACACGGCGGTCAGATACGGCGATTCCAAGATCAACATCGTGGACACACCGGGCCACGCGGACTTCGGAGGTGAAGTGGAGCGCACACTTCGCATGGTGGACGGCGTGATGCTGGTCGTGGACGCGGCTGAAGGTCCACTGCCGCAGACCCGGTTCGTATTGCACAAGGCGCTCGACCTTGATCTGCCCGCGATCGTCATCGTGAATAAGATTGACAGGAACGATGCGCGGCCGAAGGAGGTGTTGAACGAGGTGTACGATCTGTTCATCGACCTCGACGCCTCGGAGGAGCAGATCGAGTTTCCCGTACTCTATACGGTAGCGGTTGATGGGAAGTGCGCACTCGAGCCGTCCGGACCCCTGACCGATCTCGATCCGCTGTTTTCTACCATCATGGAGCATATTCCGGCGCCGACAGGCGATGCCGACGCTACGCTTCAGGTACTGGTTACCAACGTTCAGCCGGACAATTTCCTAGGTCCGATTGCTGTCGGCCGGGTAATCCAGGGTACGATTCGGCAGCGGCAGCGGGTGAGCCTCTGTCACAGAGACGGTTCAACGCAGAAAGCGTCCGTTTCGGGCTTGTTCACCTATGAAGGCCTCAGCAGGGTTGAGACTGAATCTGCAGGCCCGGGCTCGATCATCGCCGTTGCGGGCGTCTCCGGAATCGGCCTTGGCGAGAGCCTCTCGAATGCCGAGCATCCCGAACCGCTCGCTCCCCTGCAGCTCGATGAGCCCACGCTCTCGATGGAGTATCGCGTCAACGATTCGCCGTTTGCCGGACGAGACGGCAAGTATGTAACGTCCCGAAACCTCCGAGATCGATTGATGAAGGAGGGGGAGGCTAACCTTGCACTACGCATCGAGGAGACGGACTCCCCCGATCGGTTTTTGGTTTTCGGTCGTGGTGAATTGCAGATGGCCATCCTCATCGAACAGATGCGCCGAGAGGGATACGAATTCTCGGTCGGTATGCCGCAGGTGATCATCAAGGAAGTCGACGGCAAGAAGCATGAGCCTTTCGAGAAAGCACTGATCGACGTGCCGGAGGAGTTCATGGGCGTGATCATCGAAAAGCTCGGCACCAGGAAGGGTCAGATGACGAAAATGGTGAATCACGGCTCGGGTCGCGTACGGCTGGAGTTCGACATTCCCGCCCGCGGTCTGATCGGCTACCGCACGGAGTTCCTAACCGACACGAAAGGCACGGGTATTCTGACCCATCTGTTTGACCGATTTCGGCCATGGGCTGGTCAGATCAAACACCGCTCGACAGGCGCGCTGGTTGCGGATCGGCAAGGAAAAGCCACAGCTTATGCCATCCTGAGTTTGCAGGAACGCGGCGAACTGTTCGTCGGGCCGGGCAGCGACGTCTACAGCGGCATGCTGGTAGGCGAGAACAGCCGCGACGCGGATCTCGATGTGAACATCACCCGCGAGAAAAAACTGACCAACATGCGTGCAGCCAGCGCCGATGCTTTCGAGAAGTTAAATCCGCCGCGGCGCATGTCGCTCGAAGAGGCCATCGAGTTTATCCGAGAGGACGAGTTGATTGAGATCACGCCGTCGTCAATCAGGCTGCGCAAGCGTTATTTAGACGTCCACGAGCGCAAGAAGTACCAGCAGGGGCAGAAAGCGGAAGCAGCGGCGTGATGTCCGCTTTGTCGTGGAGAAATACAGAAGCGTCCGAAGCTCAATTGTTCAAGCCCCGGACGCTTCGCGACTGTTACACCGGCCATTCCTGGGCTGTCCAGGCCTGATCCCAGAACATCCACTCGTAGCGGGCGCTGGTCACAAACGCGTCGATGGCACGGGAGCGCGTTGCTTCGTCGGACGAGTCTGCGAACCGTTGCAAGCGGTCGAGGATGTCGTCCATGTACTGATTGAACTGCGGGTCGCTGTAGGTGCGGAGCCAGTCGGCGTATGGATGGGAATCGGGGATGGTGCCCAGCTCACGGAGGAGGTGCTGCCCGAGATCGATATAGAGCCAGGGGCAGGGTACGAGCGCGGCCACAGCCTCGACGAGTGCACCGCGCTGCGCACTCGAAATCATGTGGTTCTGGTAGGCGCGGTTGCTGGGCGTCAGCTCGATCGCGGCGACATCCTCGGGGGTGTAGCCGAGCTTGCGTCCGTAGCCCGCATGGAGTTCGCCCTCGACGACGAGGGCAAGCCGGGCCGCGTCGATGAACCACAGCTTGTCGGCCGGATCAACGCATCGGATGCTGATGAGGGATGCCGCATCGGCAAAAGCTTCGAGGTAGCGGGCATCCTGCATCTGGTAGAAGCGGAAGTGCTCGGCCCGGAGCGTGCCTTCGGCGAGCGCGCGTACGAACGGATGCTCGAACGATGCGCCCCAGGCGTCGGCGGCGGCTTCGATGCAATCGCGCGCGAACGGCGGCACGGTGAATGGTGGCGTGGAGGCGTCCGCAGGGGTGGAAACGGGTTGCATGGCTTCGTGTGATTGTGTGGTTAGACAGATCGCGAAGCCCGAAAGGGTGCCGGTCGGCACGGGTGAGCGGCATGGTTCACCGCCCAGCCGGAAGCTTTCCTACGCCGGTGCGAACCGGATCAGGTTCAGAGGGACTTTCTCAGCCCGCATGCTCGCGGGCACCCCTAGCTTCGCTGAGGCGAAAGGTACGGCGGGGCCAGGGTCGATGTCAAGCGGTATCAGCCCGATGCCTTCACAACCATCATCGTGCGAGATCATACCGACGAAGTGGTCTGCAATCTGTAGACGTAGAGCCCTGGGGCCAGAGGCGCCGCGTCGAAGCGGACGTCATGGCGGACCAGCTGACGTCCCGCGTTCCCTATCGCACTTGGATGGTCATGGGAATGAACTATCCCTCAAACAAAAAACTCCCCGCGCTCAGAACGAGGCAGGGAGTTTCAGAAGGAGTGAGGTGACGGGCGGATTCGAACCGCCGTCCAGGGTTTTGCAGACCCTTGCCTAGCCACTCGGCCACGTCACCAGAATGAAATCCGCAGTGCTTTTGAGCAACTGGATCGAGTACGCCCGGCAGGACTCGAACCTGCAACCTGCGGATTAGAAGTCCGCTGCTCTATCCGGTTGAGCTACGGGCGCTTGTGAAGCAGCGGGTCGGGGCGGCAGGATTCGAACCTGCGACCTTCGGCTCCCAAAGCCGACGCGCT
>CBFGXY010000145.1:0-5122 GCA_965652945.1 uncultured bacterium | reverse complement strand
TATCATTGTGGCCAACATGAAGGAGCTGAATGCAGCCGTCACTCAGGCCAGGATTGATCGACTAGGGGTAGATGGCTTGTTAGAGCAGGTCGAAGAGTACAGAGCCAATCAGCGCAACCTGTTGGAAGTACGTCTCGCCCAGGCGAAGCTGTATCGCCTCGATTACCCTGCGCTGGTACCCGACGAAGGAGACCGTCAACGTATACGGACCACCAGCTCTCATATTAGCGATCCTGAAGTATCCGTCCATTCCCGTCGTCGTTCCGTGCTGCGTGCCCGAGGGCTGGTGCACAGCCACTACCGTGGCGCCCGGGAGCGGTTGTCCGCTCTCGTCCGTGACCGAACCCGCAAGTGTGGACGTGGTGACGCCCTGAGCGAAGGTCGATGACGGAAGGAACAGAAAGAACGAGAGAAGTACGGCCAGTGGAAGAACTCGGACAGGCCTATTCATTTCGTACATTCGCGTGTGAATGTTCATTCTACTGATGAAGTAAAACCCTGTTAGGGATGGAAACGTTGGTGCCGATGAATTGTGCTCTCATAGACACTCTTGGTAAAAAGTAGATTGCCTGTTTTACAACGCGATAGAAGGCACGTCGGAATACAGTAACGACTAGGTCACCGTTGTGTCACATATGACAGTTGTGGTTGGATGATCGTAGTGGCGAGATTCCGACCGAAACAACCTCCTTGATGTGATAAGGTTGATGAACAAATATGGTAGACAGGGTGGATGGATGATGAAGGTGGAGATGTAGAATATTGAATGTTTATCTGTTTTGAACAGGTGTAAGACGATTTCCAGTCAGAATCAGGCTCGTCTGTCCACTGTGCAAATCTTTTGGGCCTCCTCCATAGATCTAGTGGAGGATGAATATTCAAAGGTCTGCAATATTAATCATTTTTGAAGACCCGTCCATTATTAGCGGCTTATCTAGCGGATAGACGTGCATTGTGGCGTCGATAACCAGATTCAGTTATCAAGAACCAACTCTGATCGCATGTGCAGGCAATTACATGATCTCAGCGCTGACCTACCTTCCTTGACGTAGGCGCGATCTCGGTCTCAAGCACATGGCGGTAGAAAAACTGGACAGCACACCGGGCTTGCCTTCTTGTGACGGCGCTTACGTGCCTGACGGCGACTAGATCGTCCAAATATTCGTCAAGATCATCCCCGGTGAGAAGCGAGGGGTGCCGAGCATCATGAAAATGCAAGTAGCGTATGATCCATCCCCGATAAATGGTTCGTGTCTGGGCGCTAAGCCGGCGCTTTGTGCACACGGCTTCAAACCGATGCATCAGGGGCGGGTGATAGACGATGTGAGGTTGGGGTTTCATCGGATCGGGTGATTGGTTTAGAGGAGCAGAGTCTGCAGAGGGCCTACTCCCTAAGACACAGGTACCCGACGTTCATAACTTATTACGTGGCATCTCATTCCGGGCGACGTAAGTCCAACAGGCGCCGCATGCAATGGCGCGTGACGGAATCTACCTTCAGGCGGAAGGCACGAAGGACATCAGGGATCGTGACGGCAGGTTTCTAAACCACTGACCACACTCATAGGGATGTCGAGCTGGTGTTGAACGACCTTCGTCTGGCCGCACTCTGAGCGCCCCGGGGACTTATCTAGTGTCCCGCGTACCGTCGCCGCTTGGAAAATCGACGATTTTCCAGACGACCGCACCGCGTTGCACGCACTTCGTTCTATGCTCTCCTGTCCGGTGACGACGCGCAAGATCCTTCCCTGAGCAGGAAGTGAATGCAGAAGAGCTTCTGACAAACGTTCTACCGCTCAAAGCTGTCGTCGACCCAGGCAAGTAACCTGCGACCTCCGGTTAGCATAACTCGGTTACAGAGCCGGATTGTCCGCGGTCAAGAATTGACGTTCACGTCCATGTTGTGCCCGCACATGCTGCCACGGATGGAGTACGCGGCGGACTGCCAGTTGAAAGCGTAAGCAAGATCGACCGTGCAGCTTCCCGATCCTCCGGTACCATCCCACTTGAAACCGCCTTCCCAACCGAACTCAAAAACACCCACGGGCTCGCCCGCCTCAAAATCGACATTGGCCCTGACACGAAGGTGCGGGTCGCCATCAACCATGAAAGTACCCTGCGACGTGACGATTCCGCATTTCTCCGGTTTCTGCCTGAGATCATACCCATACGATCCACTGTCGTCAGATATGTTGGTCGAAACTGTCCCGGTCACCGTCATCTTTCCGCCGGCTTCGCAAACGGCACTGACCGAGACAGGTACCTCCTCCGCGGTAGCGGATGGCAAATCGAGGCCGTCGTCCGTTTTCAACCCGCTGAAGGCCACCATCATGATCTGGGAGGAGAGCTCTGAAAAGATTTCCAGACTTGTGGACTGGTCCAGTACTGCCTCGTCGGCGCCTACTGCGCTGTCGCCGCACGCGCTAATCGTTAAAGATGCTACGAGGATGAGGCAAAGGGCAGAAGTGCGAGAAGAAGGAAATAAAGCCGTAGTCATGGTTCCGATGCGGGGCTCCGCGTACGATTCGAAAGGAGATGGGCAAATATAAAAAACGCGATTGAATGGATGAAGTACTCGCACGACTTCGCGCAGTGATCGTATGACTTCACGTAGTGATCGTATGACTTCGCGTAATGATCGTATGGCTTCGCGTAGTGATCCTATGACTTCGCGTAGTGATCCTATGACTTCGCGTAGCGATCCTATCACTCCGCGTAGTGATCGTATGACTTCGCGTAGTGATCGTATGACTCCGCTTAGTGATCCGATGACTTTGGGTAGTGATGCTATGACTTCGCGTAGTGATCCGTTGACGAGCCGCTGTTAAGTGATTGCAGGCTCGGGCCCGTACGAACTCGTCGCGGAAGACGAGAAGGGTTTCGGGGACCGGGTCCGTCAGTAGGCGTCCTTTTTTATCACAGACTTGATGCGCATCAATCGGCTTACGTTCGAGCGTTCGATCTCGTCAAGTTTCATTCGTATGAAAGACGTTTGCTGCTCGAGCTGGGGGATGAGCTCGTGCTCGAGTGCATTGACACGTCGCCGTGTCGATTCGAGAGCCTCGATGAGGAGGGTCAGACGTCGCCGAGTTTGAGCAAGGCGCAGTAGAAGAGGGATGCTTTCGCGAAGCTTTCGGACACTCTGGTCGAGGTCTGTACTCGTACCGATGAAGCCGTAGGGTACGCCTTCTCCTTCGATATTACAGGAGATCACTGGCAGACGCAGGTTCAACACGGCTTCGTGTCTGACATACAGATTCACTTCGAACGTCGGCGCAGCGAGTATCGCCGCCAGTGTGGGTGGATCGGTCTGAGCGCTTCCCATCGCATAGGATTCGTACACTTCACGCAGTGTACGGGCGGCCTCTTCTTCCAGACCGTGCGCATTAGCGACTTCGGCCTGGAAGATACGAATCAACTCCTCCAGCTTGTGCTTCATGAGGGTATGGCCGCGGCGTGCGATCTGCAGCCGTCGGCGCGTTCTCATAAGCGTCATCCGGTTGGCGGCAATTCCGTAGACCATCAGGTAGGCACCTCCTCTGAAGCCGGTTCCGATCTGTGATAAAGATCGAGGTATTGCGGTCGCACGCGCCGTAGCAATCTGCGGGGTAGCGATCGAAGGAGCTCCCACCCGATATCCAGCGTTTCCTCGATCGAGCGATCTTCTTCGTACCCCTGCTGCACGTAACGTCGCTCGAATTGATCGGCGAATCTGAGCAGCAACTGGTCGTCGGGGGAGAGGGCTGCCTCGCCCAGAATCACCGTCAGTTCGCGCGCTTCGAGACCGCGCGCATAACTTGCAAACAGCTGATTCGCCAGATCGGCATGGTCTTCCCGGGTTTTTCCTTCACCGATTCCGTTGTCCTTCAATCGAGAAAGCGATGACGGGACGTCGACCGGTGGATACACTCCCTTATTATGGAGTCCCCGTGTGAGGATAATCTGCCCTTCGGTGATGTATCCGGTGAGATCGGGGATGGGGTGTGTTTTGTCATCCTCAGGCATCGTCAGGATAGGGAACATCGTGATCGATCCTTCGCGTCCTTGAATCCGTCCGGCTCGTTCGTAAATGGCGGAGAGATCGGTGTAGAGATAACCCGGGTAGCCCCGCCGGCCAGGTACTTCCCGACGCGCCGCCGAGATCTCGCGAAGCGCCTCGCAGTAGTTTGTCATATCCGTGAGGATGACAAGTACGTGCATTCCAAGGTCGAAGGCCAGGTACTCAGCCGTGGTGAGCGCGAGCCGTGGCGTGGCGATGCGCTCGATTGCAGGGTCGTCCGCAAGGTTCAGGAATACCACGGACCGCTCCAGCGCGCCCGATTCACGGAAGTTGCCCACGAAGAACTCAGCGTCTTCGAACATCACGCCCATGGCTCCGAAGACAACGGCAAACTGGTCACCTTCGTCTGCAACACGCGCCTGACGCGCAATTTGCGCCGCCAGTTCGTTATGAGACAACCCTGACCCCGAAAATATGGGGAGTTTCTGGCCGCGCACCAGCGTATTCAGCCCGTCGATCGAAGACACACCCGTCTGGATAAACTCCGACGGATAGTCGCGGGCGTATGGGTTGATCGCTGCGCCGTTGATATCTCGGTGTTCGTGCGCAATGATGGGAGGCGCATCGTCGAGCGGTCTGCCCTGGCCGTCGAAGATTCGACCGAGGACCTCGGGTGCTACCGCCACCTCCATGCTGTGCCCCACAAAGCGGAAGCGGGTTTCCTTCAAGTCGATTCCGGATGCACCTTCGAACAGCTGAACGAGGACGCGATTGCCGTCCACCTCCAGCACCTGACCGCGACGCAGCTCATTGTCTACAGAAATCTCGACGAGTTCCTCGTACCCAACCGGCTCCGAGACCTCGACAAAGACCAGTGGGCCTTCAACATCCGTTGCCGTGCGATAATTCTTTCTCATGCATTCACCTCCGCTGTCGCGCTCTTCCTTTCGACGCCTCCGGGCGCGTCACTTAGATCGGTGTTCCCCGAAGAATCTTCTCCACCGCCGCTGATGAGAACGCTGATTTCATTGGTCGCTTCGTTGCGCAGAAGCTCGAACGAATCCATGTCGTCGTCCTGGAGGTAGCGCGCATCAGAAAGGCGTTCCCATGAGGTCAGCTCGA
>CBFGXY010000144.1:0-5135 GCA_965652945.1 uncultured bacterium | reverse complement strand
CGACGAGCGATCTATTCAATTACGTATTCTGTTATCATCCCAACAAATCCTCGGACCATCTCAGTTGCTCCAGAAAGTGCGGCAGAACTCGCCGACCGTCCCGCAGTCGCTCGGGTAGAACCCAGAAACAGATTGGTATTTCTGTACCATCAACTGATGTATATGAAGACGTTATTTGCTGATATGGTGCAATATTCAGTGCAATATTGTAATTGCTGATCGGATGACCGGTGAACCACATATACGTAGTGGAGTCGGCCGCTGAGTACTGCCCCCGGAGTGTCCCGTTTGACGCGACGACCAGGTCTTTCGGAACGGTAACGGAAATTCGTACCGAATCGGCTTTATCCGATGGATGATCCTTAACCGGCAGCCAGACATCTGCTCCATCCATCTGTACGGATGTTGCGATCCAGGGTCGACCATCGGATGTCGTTTCCCAGGTGAACCCTCCAATCCATGGTGGATTGGGCGCGACCCGCGGCTGACCTCCATAAAAAACACGTAGCCTGACCGTATCGCCCGCGACTAATGGTTTATCTGATAGAACATGGAGCCGTCCGGATGAGTGCTCGAATCGAGCCGGCTCTGGTTCTGACCCATTGACTGAAAAATCGATCTGCGAAACCTGCATTTCGTCTTCCAGATCAAGAATAATGTGATCCAGATCACTTACAATCGTCAGATAAATATCAGTATAACCTGCAATACTGGTTTGGTGGGGATAAATGCTTAGGTGAATATCATAATGGGTGACATCATAGCCAGCTTGAGATGGAGGCAACATACCGCCACTCGATGAAGCCGTCGTCGGATGCGATCGTTGGGCAGAGCATGGACTGGATATCAGGATAATACCCAGAAATATGAATCGTAAATACTTCATTGCATCTATTCGTTTGTAAGTCGGTAACCGACGAGCGATCTATTCAATTACGTATTCTGTTATCATCCCAACAAATCCTCGGAATCAGATTCACGAAACCTCGTGACATCTAAAGAAGAAACCCTTCATTCCCTGAAATAAACTCTCGCGGATCGTACCCAAAGAACTCGACCAGCGCCGCATACAGGTCCCGGTGCCTCGATGCGAGCATATGCGGTCGCTCGAAAAACGACTCTACAGCCACAGCAAAAAACTCTGCCCGATTCGTCGCACCATAACGACGGAGAATTGACTGCCCGTTCCGGATTCGTCTCATCTCCCGCTCTACCAGGTCATCCGCGTCAGGCACCTCTGGCGACTGGAACGGCTCAGGAATCTCCCCCATGAACGAATCCTTGAAATCCAGGAGGTGCGCCAATTCATGAAGCACCACGTTATGTCCGTCATGCGGATCGGCCCAGTCCGCATCCAATGCGTCGACTGCAAGAATAACGGGGCCTTGTGAATGAGCCATCCCATCGAGATCACCTCGATGGCCCGTCAGATAGTCATCATCAAACCGTTGCGGATAGAACAGCGCCGTGTGGCGGCTTGGCATCTCCCAGTCCGGATGTCCGTGCAATAGAATAGCCACTCCCGCCGCGACGGCAGCCCGGCGCTCCTCCGTCACCTCCGCATCGCCGACACCCTCGAAATTCCATTCCTCCAGTACAAAGGCCACGTCCCGCTCGAATCGTTCTCGCCCCTCCGTGTCGAGACCCCGGTACATCGGAATCGACGCTTCGATCCACTTTCTGACTGAATCCGGGATGCCCCCACGCGCGATTTGCAGACGCCACAGAGGTTTTCGAAGCGTCATCCATACGGAGATCATCAGCGCGAGCAGCCCGGGCCACCACCCCCACGGCGTCGCAAAGTGAGCAGCTATCCCCAATCCCACCGATACGGTGAGCGCAATTACCAGATTCCAGGCGAAAAGCGAAGGATTCAGGATGCGCATCGTCGGCAGAAGAATCTATTTACCACGGCAAGATCTGCCTTGCTTTCAGGAAATATGTGCTTGAAGACAATCAGAGAAAGGCGCCTACGGCAGTGTAGATGCTCTTGGCAGATCCTTTGTTCGGGCAGAACGCGTAACTAACCCCGCCGATAGATGCTACTTCGACTTCAGAACAGTTCCGCCTCCATGACCCGCCTCGGTCGAGAGCAGGAGCGGACGGCGAATAACCTCGCGAATGCCAACACCATCGGGTACAAAGCCGACCGCACGTTCATCGAAACATTGAATGAACGAATCGACGTGGAAGGTGCTCCGAGAAGCGAAAAGGTTATGGAACAATGGGCGGATTTATCGGAGGGTGCGCTCGAAGCAACGGGTAATCCGCTCGATCTCGCCATTTCCGGCCGTGGTTTCTTTGTCGTGAGCGACGCGGACGGAGCCCAGCGCTACACGCGTGCAGGTCAGTTCACCACCGATCGCGACGGAATGCTGCGCGACTCGTCGGGAAGACTCGTAATGGGCCAGAACGGTGCGATCGCCATGCCGCCCGCCGCGGGAGAGATCCGGATATCAGCCGATGGCGAGATACGCGCCGACGGACAGCTTGTGGATCAGATAATGGTGGTCGAATTCGAGAATCCGTTGGACCTGGTTCGATCAGACGGCGCGACGTTCATCGCCGACGGACAAGCCCCGCAGCAAGCCGCCGATCCCGGGATTCTGCAAGGTCATCTCGAGACCAGTAATGTCGATGCGATAAAGGCCATGACGGAGATGATCCAGCACTTCCGTCTCTACGAATCGCACCAGAAAGTGCTGCAAACCACCGATCAGGTGTTGACCGGCGTAACGCGCGACCTCGGCCGATTCTAGTCGCAGCTCTGTGAATATATAGACACTCAATTTCATGCTACGAGCACTTCGAACCGCCGCCCTCGGGATGAGCGCCCAGCAAAAAGGCGTCGACAACATCGCCAACAATCTGGCCAACGCGAATACGACGGGGTACAAACGCTCTACCATCGTCTTCCAGGATCTGCTCTATCAGACGATTCAGGCACCTGGAGAGAATGAAGCCGATGGAGTGGCCCGGCCCTCTACCCTCCAGATGGGGAGTGGCGCCGCGCCGATCGCAACCGTTCGTAATTTCACGCAGGGTGGCCTGGTAGAAACGGGCAACGCCCTTGATTTCGCAATCAATGGCGACGGATTTCTGCAGATTCTCCGCCCCGACGGCTCCATCGCCTACACGCGGGATGGAACGCTTACGGTAAGCGCCGACGGGATTCTGGTGACTCAAACCGGCCTCACCATCGAGCCTGACATAGAAATTCCACCGGAAGCCGTGGAGATTCATGTCAGTCAGGACGGCCTCGTCTCTGTCCGCATGCAAGGAGAGCCCGACCGCATTGAGGTTGGCCAGCTCGAGCTCGCTCGATTCTCCAATCCCGGCGGACTGATGGCCATCGGAGGTAACCTCTACGAACAAACCGAGGCGAGCGGGGAGCCGGTCATCGGAACGCCGGGTCAGGACGGACTCGGAGCCATCCGCCAGGGGTACCTCGAGGGCGCGAATGTGGATGTCGTGCAGGAGATGGTCAACCTGATCTCGGCTCAGCGAGCATATGAGATCAACTCTAAGATGATCTCCACCAGCGAGGAGATGCTGCAAATCGCCAATAATGTGAAACGATAATTCCTACTGGATGCGGCATCGGTGATCCTGGTTCTCATCATATCATTGTCATTTCTCGCAGCACCGCCTGACCTGGTCGACATGATCGAAATGCAGGCTACGCTCGAGTACGCCCACCGTTACGACGTCACCGAGCGGCAAATCGAGATTGAAGTCGTGCGTGTGACTGGAAAGCTGGAGGAACAGGATCTAACCATCGAGTGGCCGGACGACGCTCCTGTGGGCACGGTGCAACTGCGAGTTACCGACCAGAATGGTTCGAGGGGATGGGCTCTTATGCGAATTCACCATTTCGCTTCTTCAGCGCATGCCGTTCGCGACATCTCGGCCGGAGAGTCGATTTCTCCATCGGACCTCACGTTCTCGATGGTAAACCTTATTTCCGTTCGCGGTGAACCGCTGACCAGAGAACGGCTTGCTGATTACGCGGATGATGATGGGCTGATTGCCCTCCGCCGTATCCGGGCCGGGGCCCCACTTAGGACCTCTGACATCGGACCAGCCCCCATTGCCGAGGTTGGGACGAGTATCGTCATGGACTACCAGCGTGGCGGGGTGCATTTGCGCATCACCTGCAAAGCCCGCGAAAGTGGAGCAACTGGAGACATCATCCGCCTTTATGCGCCCGATACACGAACCACGTATCGGGCCCGTCTCACCGGACAAGGTTCTGCCGAATGGATAGAAACGCTATGAAATACCTAATCGCTGCCTCCCTCATACTATCGATGACCGCGCCCGCTCTGGCGCAGTCGTCGCTCTATTCCGATCCTCGTGCCGGAAGAGAAGGCGACGTGCTGACCGTAGTACTTGCCGAAAGAACATCTGCCGCTCGGCAGTCCGACTGGGACAATCGGTCAGGATCCGGATTCGGAGGCTCCGCCAACGTCTCCAACGGTGTCACGGGCAATTTCGCGCTCGATGCCAACTTTAACAAAGAAGCCCTGAACCGCAACCAGTCATCCCAGCGGGACCTTCTCACCGGAACGTTTACCGCTCGGGTCATCGACACGGATGAACACGGCAACCTGATCATCGCCGGGGAGCGACGTCTGCACGTAAATGGGGAAACGCATCTTCTTCGCGTTTCGGGCCTGGTACGACCGTTCGACGTCCGCTACGACAACTCGATCCTCTCCTACCAGATCGCGAACGCCGACATTGAATATCGACATGCTGGCGCGCATCGGCGATTCGTGCGTCCCGGTTTTCTGGCTCGTGCCGGGGCTGTCGTCGTGATTGGCGCGGCTCTCCTGTTCGCTTCGCAAAACTGACATTCCATGCGATCCATCGCTTTCATCATTCTGCTGATCCTGCTCCTTCCGCTGGACACTCGGGCCCAGGAGGCCGGCACCGCGCGGTTGAAGGATCTCGTTCTTCTGGAGGGCGCCTCTCCGGTCCAGGTCACGGGTTACGGACTCGTGGTCGGACTCGACCGAACGGGCGACCGAGCACGAGGAAATCGAGGAGCCGGATATACCATCCAGAGCATCTCCAACATGTTGCGCCGGTTCGGCATCACCGTTGATCCCAGTGTCCTGGCTTCACGCAAT
>CBFGXY010000143.1:0-5168 GCA_965652945.1 uncultured bacterium | reverse complement strand
CCTCGTTCGGGAAGCAGTGTGGCCATCTCCGGGACGATCTCGCAGCACAGGTCAACGATGTCGGGAGCGCTCGAGAGCTCGAATCACAGTTTGCCCTTGACCGTCTCTTTCAGCAGGCGAACATCTCGATCGTTGATATGTCGCCGGTCTTCCCGAAGGTGAAACACGATGCCGTCGGCCCCGGCGGCTTCACAGATAGCGGCGCCATGAACAGGGTCGGGGAAGGCTTCCTGGCGGGCGTTTCGTAATGTGGCGATATGATCTATATTGATGAGAAGACGCGTCAAGGACGGCACGTGGTGTGTAATCTTGATGAAGGAGGCTGATTTGAGGCAACGTCGAGACCACCCACGGGTCCATTCATTTCGACGTGCCGGTGCATACCAGAAAATGCATACTTTGTTTTGACGCCTCGCATTTGTCATCTGGTTGCTTTTCGAGAGATCCGCCGTTAACTTCGCGCGGCATATTCTCTGATGGCGTCTCCATTTCCATCCGATCACTAACTACCCTCGAGGGACCGAAGTAATATGGCTGAAGACAGCCGGGCCTTGCGAACAGGCATCCAGGTGGTACTTGCTATAATTATCGTCGCTCTTGCGTACTGGCTCTACCTCTCGATCACCGAACCGTACAAAGAGGTCGAGCGCGAGCGGGCACTCGTTCAAACCGTACGTGACCGGATGGATGATGTGCGTTCGGCCCTGATCCGGTATGAACGGCAGTACAACCGGTATCCGCATACTCTCGATTCGCTGTTGACGTACGTCCAGGAAGACACGTTTCTGGTACCTCGGCGCGACAGTCTCCTGGGGGCCGACTTTCCGGTCGATTCGCTAATCTATTCTCCGCGGACGGGCAGAAAGTTCGAGTACTCGGTGAACGACACGTCGTCGATCCGTATTTACTATCTGAAGGATCCAGACTCGGAGGACTTCATCGGATCTGAGCGCCCGGATGTAACGCGGATTAACGCCGCGAGCTGGGAGTAGTGCGCCGCGGTGCTCCCTCGCCGAGTTGAGCGCTGTGAATATCGAGATGACGTTTCGGCGGTCGTGCGAGGAGGCGGATCGTCTCGTGAACGACGGCGCCGGCAGTCGTATGTTATGACGAGCGCTCTGGTCGCCACGGCGCTCGTCAAATACCTTTCCTCTCACTGGACTTCATCCGGGCATGAAAGCTGTCGCACGGGCATCGGTTGATCTCCTTGGCAGGGAGCTGCGATACGCCGAAATCGAGCAATTCGAGAATCGCTACCAGATACTCCGCCTCGGAAGCTGTGATTTCGATTTCGATATCACGAGCGAAATCGTGCAGGAGCCCGACAGCACCAGATTAGTCTCGGTTCGCGATGCGTTGCGAGATGTTCTGGCCGGCTCGGTGGCAAATGTCATTCGGTTCGTGCTCCATCCGCCCGCTATCAGGACGTTCTTCTCGGCCGTGCCGGTCGATCTGCCTGCCTCGAGTCTCCATATTCGCGCTCAGCAGGAAGCGGCTCTTCTGTATGGTGTCGGACCTTCCTTGACCGTGGATCATGAGATCGCGGTGGAATCCTCGGGCGATGGATCTCCCGCGGCGTGGCAAAGCGTATCGGTAACGCTTGCCGACGTACGGCGTAAACTGGGGAGAATGGCCGCTGCGTTGCCAGGGTCCGATCTGGAGGTAATCTCCGGCCAGGTGGCGGGTGGACATGCCCTCCGGCGATATCAAAGGCTGCGGGAGGACGATCCGTCAGACACGATTCTCGCCGTAGGATGCTATCCAGATCACTTCAACATTGCCTACGGCCACGCGGGAGAATGGCTCTATAGCTCAACCTCACCGGGAATGACAGAATCCGACGCGGCGTACTTTTCTGCCGTTACCCTCGGCCGTCTGGGGCGTCAGCCCGGCGAAGTGAGCCGCATACTCGTTTACGGTGCGGAAGGGCACCGGCAATTGCCCTCATTCGAGCGGCTGTATGGGACGCAGCCGATGGTCTTTGATCCATTGACGCTTGTCAACCTCGATCCGACCACGATCGACGATGACTTTGAGGGTGGGGCCTACCTGTCGTGTATCGGCGGCGCGCTCTGACCGGTACGAGCCTCGCGGCATTAAGGTAGGCGGCAGACATGCGCCGAAGGTATCGCTGAACCTATGAGAATATTCGGGGGCCGGTTCAAACGAAGGCAGATCAAGACGCCGATAGGGCATCTAACGCGACCCACGACAGGGAGAGCGCGCGAATCCGCCTTCAACCTGATCGAGGCGCGAATGTCTATCAATTCGACACAGGTGCTCGACTTGTTTGCCGGAAGCGGCGCGTTGGGTTTTGAAGCGCTGAGTCGCGGTGCGGAGCATGTTACCTTTGTCGAGATCGACAGCCGCGTGATTTCCGTAGCTCGTGAGAACGCTGAGGATCTCGGCGTGGAAGACATGTGTTCGTTCGTCCGTGCAGATGCTCTCGTCTATCTCTCACGGCACATCGACCGCAAGTTCGACCTTGTTTTTGCTGATCCGCCCTATCATTTTCCTTCCGTCGCGCTGCTTCCCGAACTCGTACTGCCACATGTGGCCGAAGGCGGTTTATTCGTGCTGGAGCACGATGATCGAATTAGTTTGACCCACCATCCGAGTCTCGATACGGCGCGGCCGTACGGCAAGACGGTTGTCTCAGTTTTTTCTGCGACGGCGGAAGACGATGGAAACCAGACCGACAGCTCGGATGCTTCTCATAGATGATGACAGACCGACATTGATCTGATGGCAGAAAAACGACATCGACTGGCTCTTTACCCGGGTACGTTTGACCCGTTTACACTGGGCCATTTAGACATCCTCGAACGTGCAACCCGCGTGTTCGACGAGATCGAGATTACCGTCGCGGTAAACGCCGAGAAGAAGACCCTTTTCACGGTTGACGAAAGAGTGGAGATGGCACGCCGCTGCGTGTCGCATCTCGATGGCGTGGTGGTGGCGGCGTTCGAAGGGCTCCTCGTAGACAGGGCAAAGGAACGTGGTGCAGTTGCTCTGGTGCGTGGCCTCCGTCAGGTGAGTGATTTTGATTACGAATTTCGGATGGCATTCGCGAACCGAAAGCTGCTACCGGAAGTCGAAACGGTCTTCTTCATGACGTCGGAGGAGCATGCCTTCACCAGCTCGTCCATCGTCCGTGATGTGCACCGGTGGGGCGGAGATCTCACCCACTTCGTGCCGGAGACGACATTGGAATTTCTCAACTCAAAATCGCCCAATCGCCGCGAGTCATCGTAAAGAGCGGTGTACGCCGCTACTGACCACAACCAATCACATCGAAGCCGTACGCCGGCGGCAGTCTGCGGCGATCACGAAAAACATTATTCAGGATGTCGAAGGTAAAGGAAGCCATATCGTTTAATCCACGTGTCGAAGCGATGCGTCCCTCGGCGACCCTCGCGGTATCGGCTCGAGCCCGAGAGCTGAAGCGCAGCGGAAGGCCGGTTATCAGCCTGAGTGCGGGCGAGCCCGATTTCCCAACACCGGAGTCGATTTCGGAAGCAGGCAGACGCGCCATTTCAAGCGGCTTTACGACCTACACGGACAATGCGGGGATGCCGGAGCTGCGAGAGGCGATCGCCGAAAAACTGAAGGGCGACAATGGCCTCGACTATTCACCTGCGCAAATTCTGTGCTCCAACGGCGCCAAACAGTCGATCGCTCAAGTCATCTCGGTACTGTGCCGTGATGGGGACGAGGTGATCATTCCTGCGCCCTACTGGGTGAGCTATCCGGAAATGGTCCGATTCGCGGGAGCCGAGCCTGTCGTCGTTCCGACGCGCTCCGCGACCGAATATCGCATCCGCCCGGAACAGCTCGAAGCCGCTATAACAGAGCGCACGCGGCTCCTGATACTGTGCACTCCATCCAACCCGACGGGAAGTGTGTATCCGCGCGAGGAGCTCGAAGCCATCGCCGAAGTCCTGCGCCGACACGAGCACGTCTTCGTGATCTCGGATGAGATTTACGAACACGTCATTTTTGACGTTGAGCACGTTTCGTTCGCATCCCTCGAGGACATGTACGATCGAACCATCACCGTCAACGGATTTTCCAAAGCCTATGCAATGACTGGATGGCGCCTGGGCTACCTGGCTGCGGATCCGGCCATCGTAAAAGCCGCTGCCAAGCTGCAGGGACAATTCACATCGGCGCCCTCGACGATGACCCAGCATGCAGGTCTGGCCGCGCTCAAGATGGGGATGGATCCGGTACACCGGATGGTCGAATCATTCCGCAAACGACGTGACCTGGTGGTGGAGCAGCTTCTTTCGATCGAAGGGCTCCGCTGCCCTACACCAGACGGGGCGTTTTACGTTTTCCCCCAGTTCGACGCCTATTTTGGAAAGTCGACGGGTTCGGGGCGCAAAGTTGAATCGGGCGAGGACCTCTGCTTCTATCTCCTCGAAGAGCACAATGTGGCTCTCGTTCCGGGCGGTGCATTCGGAGATCCCGACGGAGCACGCATTTCCTACGCCGTTTCGGAAGCCGACCTCACCGAAGGTCTCCGCCGTATCCGACAAGGGCTCGAGTCGCTCTCCTGATGCCGTCAGATTATCCCCATCGGTACACGCGCGAGATTTCGGGCCAGCCGTCGACCACTACGTTCCTCGGCCCGAGACGTCCCGAAGAAGTGAAAGACCGGTACTGGCTGCACCTGGTGCTCTTCGCACTGACGTTCGCCTCTACGGTTCATTCCGGAGGATATCTGGTGGGAAGGGTGCTTGCCTATGAACACCTGGGCAACTGGTGGCTCGTTCCGGACGGCATCCGGTTCGCATTCTCTCTGCTGCTGTTTCTGTCGGTGCACGAGTTCGGCCATTATTTTGCCGCTCGAAAACGAGGAGTGGCGACGTCGCTTCCGTACTTCATCCCACTTCCTTTCATCGGAATCGGTACCCTTGGCGCCGTTATTCGGATTCGTGAGCCCATCCCGAGCATGAGGGCGCTGTTCGACATCGGAGCCGCCGGTCCCGTAGCGGGCTTCGTCGTCGCGCTGTCGATTCTCATCTTCGCCTTTGCGACACTGCCCGGTCCAGAAATCGTACACGATCTGCCCGGACACGAGGATCTAAAGGAGTATGTGGACCGGTACGGCACCTATCCCGACGAGATGCCGACTCAGGAGGATGGGGTGCTTTCGCTGGTGG
>CBFGXY010000142.1:0-5203 GCA_965652945.1 uncultured bacterium | reverse complement strand
AAAGAGCTTCGGTCTCGACCTTGACGAAATGGAGCAAGGAGAGATGGCTCCCACCTGCCGCTCGTACACACGCGAGCTGCTCTATTCGGCATACGGAAGTCTGGGCGAGCTGACTGCCTCTCTGCTGCCCTGCCTGGCGGGATACGCCGAAACGGCCGACCGGATGAAGGAGCGGGGGATGCCCGAGAATCCGTTTTATCGGCAGTGGGTCGAAATGTACATCTCGGATGAGTTCAAGGAACTGGGCAACTACTGCGCCGGATTGCTAGACCGCCTGGCCGAGGGTGCGAAGGAGGAGGATCTCAAGCTGTGGGAAGACCGCTATCTGCACAGCGCACGATTTGAATACCTTTTCTGGGAAATGTGCTGGACGGAGGAAGAGTGGGCGGTGTAGAGGGCTCAGCCGGATGGAGACCATGCGACAGCGGGGAGTTCAGGGCCCGAGGCCATACGCGTTGATCGGAAATAGTCTAATCGTGCTCTGGTTTGTAAGCGTATTGTTACAGTAGCGGCGCCATCCTCTTTCTACCATGCCGTTTCGTGATTCATTAACGCACCCATCGAAACGATGAAAAAGACCTACCAGACACCAGACGTGCTGGTCCATGGATCGGTCAGAGATCTGACGGCTGCAAGCGCCGACTCAGACCGTGAGGACCGTATTTTCAACGCTCAGGGTGAACTCCTGGATACCGGTCAGGGGTCGCTCGATACTTGTTTCTTCGAGCCCGGCGAGCCGGAGTGCCTCTTGTGATGAGAGGATAATGGCAAAGTACGGGGCTGCTCCTCATATGGGGGCGGCCCTTATTTGTCTGGAGGAAGCGCCTGCTGCGAACGTCATTTCGACTCTTGTTCGCAACCGCAAAAACGATCGGCCGTACGCAAAAGGACTGAGGAACTATCATTTTCCATTGCCTGGCATGCCGCTCCGTTCCCTCTGGATCCTTTTAGTACTGTCTTTTTCCATCCCATCGATTGCAAACGGAAAAGACTATTCGGTACCCCGTGTCGTAATCTTTGCGAATATCCACGACGACGGGACCATCACCTATCAGGAGCATCGGACCTATGCGTTCGACGGCTCCTTTTCTGAGGCCGATTACATCCTTCCGCGCCGGGGTTATGATGAGATTCGGGATATCGACGTACGCGAGCACGGCAGACTCTACCGCTTGTCTGATTCGGGAGATGCGGGGACGTACCGCGTTCGCCAGACGTCCGACAACGTAGAAATCACCTGGAACTACGATGCACGGGATGAGGAGCGCACGTTCATCATTTCCTACACCCTTGTCGGCGCGATCGTACGAGGCCGTGAGCACTCCGAGTTCTTCTGGGTGTATCTCTCGGATCGATGGGAGCGCGGCACGGATGAGCTGGAAGTGAACATCCACTTCGATACCGCGGGCGAGCCCTCCGAATTCTATCACTTTCTGCGAGGAGCCACCGACCGGGCCTCGGTAGAGGTGCGATCCCACGGTTATCGGATTACCGGCGGACCCTTCACGACGGAACATACCCTGGCCATGCAGGCGATATTTCCATCGAGCCTGATCCCGGATGCGCCGGTTACTGATCCCGAATACACTCGTGAAATGGGTATTGCCGAGGCCGAACGTCTGGTGCAAGAAGCTGAGGCGCGAGAGGCCAGGCAGGTCCGTCTGGAAGGGATATTCAGATCGCTGTCATTGCTTGTAGCATTGCTCAGCGTGTTCCTTTTCGTGGTGTTGTATGCACGTTTCAGCCGCGACCGGCCGAATCTCAGAACGGTAATTCCCGACCGGCTCTACACCATTCCAGGCTCTGAGCCGCCGGCCCTCGCAGCGATCCTTCTCCAGGGCGCCATGGCGATTTCAACGCATCATCTGGTAGCGACTTTGTTCGACCTGAGCCGCCGGGGATACTTCCGGATCATCCAGGATCAAACGCCGAAACGACGATTTCGAAAGTCTTCCACCATCTACCGAATCGAGAATGGTGAGTCGGAGCCGGACGACCTTCGACCATGGGAGGCCGACCTTGCGTATATGATCAGGGAGCAGATCGAGGCCGGCGAGGATCGACTTACAAAGATTTTCGATTTCTCAAAGCATGCTCGAAACAAGTGGTACACGTCCTGGACGAAGGCGCTCAAAGCGGATCTGACGGACCTGTCCATCTGGAATCCATCCAGACGCAACGCCACGGTGCTCAATTTCGTGTTGCAGGTCCCCATCCTGATATTTGCGATCCCGGCAATACGTTACGCCGGGTGGATGGGCTTTCTGCCACTTTTGGTCGCCGTACTTGCCATGATATGCACCGGTTTGTTGCATCACCGGACGGACGAAGGAGAGGAACTCGTCCAGAAGTGGAGCGCCTACAGACGAGCCCTCAAATCAGAGAACTACCAGGCTCTCACGGGAAGTCTCGATGCTCACTTCACGTATGCAGTCGCCTTCGGATTATCGGGACGTACGGAAGCATTCGTCTCACATGCCGTTACGGATGACTTCGTCTGGTTCTATTCGATAGACGGCGCAATTCTGTCACCACATCTTCTTACTCAGGCGATCACGAATATGACTTCGTCCGTATCCTCAACGGTCGCAACGGGTGCGGGCGCCACGGCAGGCATGGCCGGAGGCGGAGCAGGGGGAGGAGCGCGCTAAAAGTCGGCCCGGTGGCGGACGCCCGTGACACGGTTTGGCGCGAAATTACGTAATGCTGAGTAAGTCGCTTCCGGATTGTCCGGGCGACTATACTGACTGAGTCATCAGCATACCATGCGATCGACCACTGACGAACTTGCCGGCGTCAAGTACCTTTTTGACTCTGGCTTCATTACCGGCTTCCTCCATTTTCCGGGGTGCTGCGCCATGAGGATCGGAGATCGTACCATCCATCTGGATCGGGACGACATGCTCAGGCTCTCCGCCTGTGCGCTTATCTGGCACCGACTTGGGATCGGTACGCCGGCCGCTTATCCCGCCGATGGATGAAGCAGCGCGACGAATTCGCTGTCCGACAGGCCTGGGAAAAACGGCTCGAGATCGATCAAAGCAACGCGCTCGGTCAGCGCCTCGGGATCGTACGGCGAGTTGATCAGGGCGTTGGTGATCGGCTCTGTGCTGCTGCCTTTTAGGAAGTCGCCGAAGATTTCGGCCGCCCGAATGTACCCGCGCGAAATATCGAGTCGCACGTCTACTTCGCCGAAGGGGAAACGCCTTGAGTTCTGGAAATTGAAGTTCGGTGCCGCACCGAAATTCCAATCCCACCGGCCATACCTGGATTCGATGAGCCGTTTCACACCTTCCCAATCGCGAGGTGTCAAACGGTATGTGGGTATGTCGTCAATCGAGAAAATACCTTCCAGAATGCGACGCTGGAAAACGTTCACATCGATCTCTTTTTCGGCATACTCGGCGATGTTCGCCACACGGCTGCGCGTGGACGTGTGTCCTTTCGACTGAATCTTGGTCGGCTTGGGGTTGAGCGCCTGGACGACCTCCGCCAGGTTGCTGTTCAGCAAGAGTGTTCCATGGCTGAACATCCGTTTCCCGGTTGAATACTGAGCATTTCCTGAGATCTTGCGTCCATCAACCACGACGTCATTTCGGCCCTGCAGCCGGGCGTCAACGCCCATCGTCTGCAGCACGCGTGCGACCGGTTCAGTGAAGAGCCGGAAGTTATTCAACCGGTCCTGCCCGTGGTCGGTGATAAAGCTGAAGTTCAGGTTGCCGGAATCATGATAAACCGCTCCGCCGCCGGAGAGGCGCCTCACGACGTGGATCCCGCGATCGCGGACGTATTCATGATTGATTTCCTCGAGCGAGTTCTGATTTCGACCAATAATGATGGAAGGTTCGTTTACGTAGAACAGCAGATATGTATATCTCGGGTCGAGGAATCGGAGCGCGTACTCCTCGATAGCCAGATTAATATGGGGATCGGTGATGCCTTCATTGTCGATGAAGATAAGTTCTCGCATGGATCCTCTATGTTAGGTTCTTCGGTACGCAGAGGCGGGCCGGCCGTCACTGGGCAGGAGCTACGCCTGCCGGACGCCTTATACAGTCTCGACTATGGTCCAGGGTTTCCTGTTCACTTCCCTTTCTTGATGAACGAGGATTTGTGCCGCATCTTGGCATCCGCGGGGACGAAGCCCGCTTCCTGGTATAGTCATTATCCCTCAGCTGATGCTCTACTACTTCGATCTTTTCGGTACGGCGGTCTTTGCCATGAGTGGGGCCCTTGTGGCCGGTCGGAAGAGCCTCGACCTACTGGGTGTATTTGTGATCGCAGGCGTTACGGCGGTTGGCGGTGGAACGATGCGTGATCTGCTTCTGGACCGTCTGCCGGTTTTCTGGATGGTCGATCCGATGTATCTGATTGTCATCACGGCGGCGGCTCTGCTGACGGTTGGGTACGTTCGCTTCCGACCCCCACCCGACAATATGTTGCTCGTGGCGGATGCGTTCGGACTGGCGATTTTTACCGTAATAGGAGCACAAATCGCGGAGACTGCCGGGCAGCCCACGTTTATTGTCGTACTAATGGGTATGATGACCGGAGTAGCAGGTGGAATGCTGCGAGACATCCTCTGCGCACGCGTGCCGATGATCCTGAGGCGCGACATCTATGCTACGGCTGCAATCCTGGGTGCGTTTCTCTACATTGTGGTTCAGGAGATCGGGTTCAGCCGGATGGTGGCGATGTACGTCGGCGCCGGCTCAGTTCTCACGCTGCGACTGCTCGCAATTCTGAAAGGACTGCGGCTTCCGGTGTTCAAGCTGCCGCAAGATCCGTATTGAGCGGCGACGAGCGTCGTTCCAGAACCGGGAGCGCGTTCGCATTCCTTCGAGACGGACCGCATCCATACGGGCAGGGAACGCATCCATGAGAGGTACTAATTGCGGAGTTGCCTACGAATACTGAGAACGAACCTTTTCCCATCTCCAATACATCACCATCCATCCAACCAATAGAATATTTTCTATTGAACCGGCGATCGGTGCGTTGTCCGGCTTCCTGACCCGTCTCACCTCGATTTGAGGATCGGCATCAAAAGTTGATTCCATCGCTGCGATTTCGTTTCCTTCGGCACCATCCACACACGATCCGAATCCGAATGCCCACCGCCCGAAACCCGTTATTCCTGTCTGTTCTACTGATATTTTTCTCAATCGTCGGATGTGATGTGACAGCCGATGAACCACTTCCA
>CBFGXY010000141.1:0-5219 GCA_965652945.1 uncultured bacterium | reverse complement strand
GTAAAATCCTGATCTCTTAAGAAAGGCAGGTTAAAGTGGCCGACTTCGGGTTGGCCTCGTTCATGGTGGAGGACCTCGAGGAGTTTGAAGGGGAGGTTCGAGGAACGGTACCGTATCTGGCGCCGGAGCAGGTACTTGGAATGGCTCCATCCCGAGCCACGGACTTGTTCAGTCTGGGCGCCACGTTCTTCGAGATGCTTATCGGAAGGAGGGCTTTCCTCGGCCAGAGTGCCAGCGACGTGTTCGAGGCGATTCTACACTACGATCCGATCCCTTCACTTGCAGCGCAGACGAATATTCCTGCCGAGGTAGTCGCTCTATGTGGTAAGCTGCTTACCCGTAGCCCGGAAGATCGGTACGATTCGTGGCGAGAGGTCGAACTGGAAGCCTCCGCGTTTCTCGATCGCCTCGATCGAACCATAGAAAGCGGCGACCTGGCGGCGTACATATCGGATCCCGACGCTTATGAACATGCGGAGGTCAGGCCGGACACAAATGAATCGGACTCTCAGGAGTCGGAAGAGCCGGCGGATCCTCCACCTGAAAAGAGCAAACGATTATGGCCACCAATCCTGGCTTCGATTGCCGTACTTCTGTCTGCCCTGACGCTGTGGTACGTTCTGGGATCGCCGACCAGCGCTCCCGAGGGGTCGGATACATGGGCGGGACTCAAGGAACTGACGGAAGATACGCGGTATCCGTTGGTCCTGTATCCATTTGGAGATAGTCTCCTTGAGGAAGCGCTCGCAGATCTTCCAGACGAGCCCGAAATGGTTCGACCGCGAGTACTGTCCTCGCACGGAAATGAACCTGTATCGGGTAGTGGTTGGTTGCGCATCGATGTCGAACCCTGGGCCGTCGTCGTTGCCAACAGCGATACTCTGGGAAGGTCGCCGCTGCCTTTCCCCGTACTCAGGGAGCCGGGGACGTACGACCTGCTATTCTTAAATCCCGATTTCCCCAGTCACCAGACACAAGTGGAAGTTCGACCGGGCCAGACCACTGACATCTCCGTCTCGCTGTGGGATCTCGTGGCGCGTGTAACGCTGGAGGTCAGCCCGTGGGCGGCCGTCTGGGTCGATGGGGTGGCACGAGACACGATTCCGCCGCAGTCCCGCCCCTTTATTCTGGCGCCAGGAGAGCACCGTGTGCGGCTGAATCACCCTGCTCTGGGCGAACATCGCAGCACGTTTCGCGTGGAGGCCGGAGAATCCAGGACGCTCCGATACAATCTCTACGAGTTACTTTCCGAGTAAGGGAGACAGGATCGTTTCATCGTCCTATATTAGGTGACACGCCCTCATTCGATCCATGCTCAAACTCGCACGTCTGGTCCTGCTGCTACTCATTCTCGCCGGCTTTCTTTGTCCGCCGGCGAAGGCTCAGGACTCCGGCATCGTCGAACGGGTCCGCACACTGTATCAAGACCTCCGGTACGATGAGGCCGAGGAACGAGCATTACAAGCGATCGATCAGGCCGACGTCTACGATGTGAACGAGTTGGCTGAGCTTCATGCGATTCTGGCGCTGATCCATTACGTAGAGCAGAATGAGGATCGGGCTCGTCAGGAGTTTCTAACGGCGCTCGCCCTCAAGCCCGATCTCGAGCTCGATCCGATCCTGGTGCCTCCGCGGGCCATCACTTTTTTTGATGAGTTGCGGGCTGAAGTGCTGCGAGACGGTCCGCTCCTTGATCACCAGTCGCGACGTTATATCCTCCTGAGCGACCCCCGGCCGGGAGCCGCAATGCGGTCGGCACTCGTTCCGGGATGGGGGCAGTACTATAAGGGCCATCGAACCAAGGGCTGGGTCGTAGGGGGGCTTTTTATCGGGAGTGTCACGGCGGCGATCATAGCGAATGCGTCCGTGGCTGACACGGGTGATACGAATGGAACGGATGGTGGCGGCTCCACTCTTTTCCGCGATGCAATGATCGTAACTTCTGCCGGCATCTGGTTGTACGGCTACCTCGACGCATTACTCGACGACACACCCCTGAGATATTCAGTGTCTCCGCGCATAGAGCTTCATGCGACACCTACGATCGGCGGCGTGCAATTCGGCGGAGTGGTCCGGTTTTGAATCAGCGAAATGTTTGCGCATCGATGACCCTTCTATGCACGAAACAACCTATTCTTCGAAGCGAAATGCGCGAAATGAGCTCAGATACCAGGTTTCGGCACATGGCACGACCTTTGACTATCAGGTAACACGAATCACGCGACCGATCACTTCAGTCGCCGTATCGCAGTACTTGTGACAGACATACCGGCAACCACCGTGAAGCTTCACATAGAGGACGATTCATACGAGTCTCCGAGTATTTCCCGCATCATGGACCACGTCCATTCCGTGTTTGATGCGGTCAAACGACCATCGAACGCCGCCATGCTAAGCGCCGACTGCTGGCACATCAGCAAGCTGTTGGTCCACGAATGGGTGGCGAATCTTGTTCAACACGCCCAGTTCGGAAATCGTAAGCCTGAGATCGTCATCAATTTCGAGCCTGCGGGGAACTCGATACGTTACGTGATCGAAGACAATTCGATGGGCTTCGATCTGGCTGCTTATCTGCAATCTCACAATCAGGTGTCCGAGCCTCTCCCGGAGAGAGGAATGGGACTTCTAATCCTGAGTTCGTGCTCGGAGGAGATCGTTTATCGACGGGTGAGCAATACGAAGAATCGACTCGAGTTCGTGCTCAGTACCGAGCCCGGTCCGGTCGATGTAGGTGCCGACCGACTGGCGGCCTGATTATCAGACAGCGGCAGGCGATTGATCGACCTTCTTACTCCATTCCTGAAGTCCGCCGCGAAGATTTAATACGCGTTGGAATCCCTGATTCCGAAGCTCCTTCACGGCGCTTGCGGATCTTCCCCCAGAACGGCACACCACCACGATATCGCGATCACGGGGGAGCTCGTCCGTGCGCGAGGACAATTCACCCAGCGGAATGAGTATCCCTCCGATCGAGGAGATTTCTCGTTCGAACGGTTCACGCACATCTAAGATGAATGGCGTGTCGCTCTGTGACTCGAGACGCTGTGCAAATGTCTCGACATCGATCTCCGGTATGGATGCTTCGGTATCAAAGCCGCAGAACGCCTCATAATCGATGAGCTCGTGAACCGTCGGGTTCTCTCCGCACACCGGACACGACGGGTCCCTGTTGAAACGCACCGTCCGGACCTGACCCGTCAAACCATTCTGCATGTGAAGGCGTCCGGCGAGAGTCTCCCCGATTCCAGTGGCTATTTTGATCACCTCAAGTGCCTGAAGAGATCCAATGATTCCCGGCATCACCCCGAGAACGCCTCCTTCCGCACAGTTGGGCACCTCCCCGGGAAGCGGAGGAACAGGGAAGAGGCACCGGTAGCAGGGACCAGTCTCGTGGTTGAGGACCGTCACCTGACCTTCGAATCGAAAAATCGAGCCATAGACAACCGGTCGACCGGTCAATACGGCGGCATCGTTCACCAAGTACCGCGTTGCGAAATTGTCGGTGCCGTCTGCGATTATCTCATATCCGCGAAAGATGTCCAGTGCATTTTCCGAGGTGAGGCGCTCGGCAATCGGCGCGACCGTGACATTGGGATTTACTGAGATCATCCGATCCCGTGCACGTTCTACCTTCAGACGTCCGATATCCTCCTCTCCGTAAAGCACCTGCCTGTGGAGGTTCGACCGCTCTACGGAATCGGCATCGATTATTCCAATACGTCCAACGCCCGCCGCCGCCAGATAGACGGCGAGTGGCGAGCCCAGAGCACCTGCTCCCACGATAAGCACCGAGGCATCGCGGAGGCGCTGCTGACCTTCTGTTCCAAAGCCCGGCAGTACAAAATGCCGAGCATAGCGTTCTTTTTCGTTCAGTGAGAACATCATACTTCTTCTTCCAACCTGGCTAATCGCTCCTCGATCAAGGACAGTCTCGAGTGAATCTCCTGCAGCATATGAATGATGATCACATGCGTCTTACGCGCATCGATCCCGACTGGACTTACTTCACTTCCGATCTGCTTCGCGATGGCCTCAAATTCGACCAACGGTACACCCATGTTCTCGTCCTGAGCTTTCCTTGAGACTTCATTCATTTGTTTGAATCCGTCAGATAAGTTTCAGGTAGATGTGGATCAACACATCCGCAAGATCCGATATGACTCGCACCACTCTCGCGCTCATAATGTTTGCCGTAACGGCGCTTTTTCTCTCCGCCTGCACACCGAGTGGAGAAAACGCTCCGGAAGTGGTGATGTATAAGACTCCAGCCTGTGGCTGCTGCGAGTTATGGGCCGTGCATCTTGAAAATAACGGATTCAGTGTCAAGCGCGAGAATTTGAACGATCTGACGCAGAAGAAGATGCAGCACGGGATTCCACCGCATCTCAGCTCCTGCCATACGGCTGTGGTGGATGGTTACGTGGTTGAGGGGCACGTTCCCGCCGACGTCGTTCACCGCATGCTTCGCGATCGACCCGATATCCGCGGACTGAGCGTACCGGGAATGCCGATTGGATCTCCCGGGATGGAAGGTCCAAACCCGCAGCCGTACGAGGTCCTTGCATTGATGAAGAACGGGTCCACGGAGGTGTTTGCGACGAGGTGAGCATCCTCAAGCAGATTTCCTGGCGATGATCATGCGAAAGAATCCGTTCATCATAGCATCCTGATCCTCGTCTATCAGGAGAGCCGCTGATGCCAGAAGATCTCCGGCCCGGCGATTGATGTTCGTTGCCAGTGCGTTGGTGATGATGTTTGCGGCTTTCCGTCCAGGAGAGGCCATCTCGTCATCTCCAAGAAACTTGTCGAAGATGGAGGCGCGTCCTCCCGGCCTGAGCACTCGGGCTGCTTCCCGAATCGCAGCTACGGGATCGGGAACGACGGCAAGAATCAGATGGAGGATAACCACTTCGAAACTCTCGTCGTCGAAGGGAAGATCGGCAGCATCCATACGGATAGTCTCACAATCGACACCGAGAGCTTCTGCACGACGATCCGTGCGTCGAACCATCGCGGGCGTAATATCACCTGCAACGATGTGGACGCCGCGAGGAAGGAACTGCAGATCTCTCCCTGTTCCTGAGCCAACTATCAGCACACGTTCTCCGGTCTTCAGGTCCAGTTTATCGATAGCGCGCCGACGCGGGCCGTCGAATATGCCGGTCGCTCGGTCATATACGGGAGCGTAGAGGGAATACCTCAGCCTGTTCCAGTAATTC
>CBFGXY010000140.1:0-5242 GCA_965652945.1 uncultured bacterium | reverse complement strand
ATTGATCAGATCGATCACTATCTGCTGTCTCTGAATGCCGCTGGAACGCACTACGATTTCGCGAATACCTGGCGGCCGCTCGAATTCGTCTCTGACACGATAGCGGTCGCAGGTAGCGGTCCGATTGTCGATACACTGGTCTACTCGCACTGGGGTCCCGTTGTAATAGAAGAGGATCAAGCAGTCGCGATCCAGTGGGTTGCCCATAAACCGAATCAGGTGTTGCGTGCACTCTACCATATGAACCGGGCAGGCACGTACGCGGATTTCGAACGGGCGCTGCGATACTGGGACTCGCCCATGCAGAACATTCTCTATGCGGGTGGCGATGGGATCGTGGCGATACGGTCCACGGGGCACCTCCCGATCAGACGAGGCGGCCATGGTAAAGGCTTGCTTGACGGATCGTCGACCGATGGCGAATGGATCGGCCGCGTGCCGTTTGAAGAGCTGCCTCATGAAATCGCACCCGCGAACGGATATGCGACATCCACAAACCAGCAGCCTGCTACTCCGGCGTATCCACATTATCTTGGCCATGACTGGCGCAGCAGCTACCGTTCATTGCGCGCCGCAGAGCTGCTCGAGAGCCGAGAGCGTCATTCTCCTGATGACCTTGCCGCGTATCAGGCGGACATCGTGGCAATGCAGCACAGGCTCTTTCAACCCCTGATCGAGAATGTGAGTGATCTGAGTGAGGGAGCCGAGCGTATCGTTTCGATGCTCGGGGAATGGAACGGCGAGACGGGTGTGGATGCGCCCGAACCACTGATACTGGACGAGTTGCTGGAATCAATTGAACGGCTCACCTGGGACGAAGAGGTGTTCAACGGTGTACCGAAGCCCACCGACGTCACGCTCTATCACTTATTGTCCGCGCATCCTGAGTCCAAATGGTTTGACCGCACGGACACACCCGAGACTGAGTGTGCTGAAGACATCCTCCGGATGGCCCTCGAGAAGACCGCTGAGACGTTACTCGGCCAATATGGGAAGGACGTTCAGGAGTGGAAATGGGGCGATCACCACCAGGTCATTTTCCGTCACCTGATCGGCTCGGATGCGTTGGCTGCGCTTGGACGGGGGCCCGTTCCCTTTCCCGGCTTTACGGCAACGTTGTCTCCCGCTGCAGAACGCCTTACAACCCACAGCGCTTCGTGGCGAGTGGTGGTCGATTTTTCTACTTCGCCACCCGTAGCGCGAGGAATATATCCCGGAGGCCAGAGCGGTAATCCATTTCATCCCCTGTATGACCTACATCTCGAGGATTACCTGGATTTTGAGCTCTATCAACTGGAGAACTCGCCTGATCGCTCGTCCTACGACAAACGGGGTTACCGCGTCATACGAATGTCTCCAGAATCATGAATTAAGACTGGCTCTCACCTGCTTGGTGCTCGCACGATCAACCTTCAGACTTCGCCCTCTTCATGGCCGACCATTCTGATACCGGAGGAAGATTCACATCTCGAATCGGACTACTCCTGAGCGTTCTGGGAATCGCTGTCGGAACAGGCAATATCTGGCGTTTCCCGCGAATCGCTGCTCAGACCGGCGGAGAAGAAGGAGCGGGCGCATTCCTTATTGCGTGGGTGATCTTTTTACTGATCTGGAGCATTCCCCTCATAATTGCAGAGTATGCTCTCGGGCGCAAAGGACGGATGGGCGTGGTGGGTACGTTTGCGCGCGTGGCTGGAGAAAAGTACGCCTGGATGGGCGGTTTTGTAGGGTTCGTCGCCACGGCCATCATGTTTTACTACTCGGTCGTAGCCGGATGGTGTCTGTTTTACTTCCAGCAGATGCTCTTGAATCCTCTTCCCTTATCAACGGAGTCAGCCCGGGGCGTCTGGGACGGCTTCCAGGCGGGAGGCCGTCCGATCTTGTTCCACGCCATGGCCATGGGACTCGGGGCGCTTGCCGTTCTGAAAGGAGTAGTCTCGATTGAACGCATCAGCAAGATCCTGATGCCGACTCTGCTGATCATCGTGATCCTGGCCGTCGTTCGAACGGTCACCTTACCGGGAGCAGGAGCTGGACTTTCGTTTCTCTTTACACCCCAATGGTCGCTGTTGAAGGAGCCGAGACTGTGGCTCGAAGCGCTAACACAAAACGCCTGGGATACAGGGGCCGGGTGGGGTCTGATATTGACCTACGGCGCCTACATGCATCGACGGCATGGTGTTGTTGCAAACTCCATCATGACCGGAGTCGGAAATAATATTGTCTCGCTGATGGCCGCGACGATCGTGTTCGGGACCGTATTCGCGATCCTGGGGACCCAGATGTCGCAGAGCGAAATCCTGGATGTGATGCGCACGAGCGGCCCCGCATCGACGGGACTCACCTTCATCTGGCTTCCGCAACTTTTTGCACGCATGCCTCTCGGGGAGGTGCTCGCTGTCCTCTTTTTTCTGGCTCTTGCATTTGCGGCGTTTACATCGCTCATGTCGATGATTGAGCTGGCTACGCGGGTATTCGTCGACATGGGCATCCGCCGTACGCGCGCTGTGGCGTCTGTGGCCGTGGTTGGTTTTCTGATGGGGCTGCCGTCAGCTATGAATCTCGAGGTTTTCGGAAATCAGGATTTCGTGTGGGGTGTCGCGCTGATCATTTCCGGTGCCTTCGTTGCCTTCGCCGTAACCCGCTACGGCGTCCGTCGCTTCCGAGAGGAAACCATTGCCGGGATCGAAGGGGATATCCAGATTGGACGCGTCTGGGACATTGCCATCGCGTACATCGTCCCAATTCAGGCGCTTGTACTACTGGTCTGGTGGCTCTCCCTGGCCGCGACCGTCTACGCTCCCGAATCCTGGTATAATCCTCTCAATCCATACAGCGTCATGACCTGCCTCGTCCAGTGGGGAATTGCCGCTGCGGTATTGTACCTGTCCAACCGGTGGCTGGTGAACAAAACTCTGGGTTCTCGAATAGGCGCTCAATGAACAGTTTATACTGGAGCAAACATATCACGATAGCGGTCCTGGCGACAGGCGTTCTCACAGTTCTGGGCCCTTCAAAGGTCGAGGCTCAACTGGCGGATTTAGCCTTTGTTGAAACCAGGGCGGAGTCCACGAACTACCGTGAGACGACGCGCTACGACGAGGCCATCGCCTTTCTGGACGTCGTGGCCGACAACTCGACGGACCTCCATCTCACTTCATTCGGATATTCTACTGAAGGCCGTGAGCTGCCTCTCATGATTTTCGGACGTGTGCCGGGCACCTCCCCTGCGGCCGTGCAAGGATCAGAACGACTGCGGGTTTTCATCCAGGCAAACATCCATGGGGGAGAAGTCGAAGGCAAAGAAGCGTTGCTGATGCTGACGAGAGCGATGGCAGAGGGGAGGTACGATCACCTTCTCGACTCCATGATCGTAATGCTCGCCCCCATTTACAACGCCGATGGGAACGAACGCATCAGCCTATATAATCGTCCGAGACAGCACGGCCCGTTCGGAGGAATGGGCACGCGAGCCAACGCACATGGATATGATCTCAATCGGGATCACATCAAGCTGGATACACCCGAGGCGCGATCTCTGGTCGGGCTCTTGGAATCCTACGACCCGCACGTGGTCGTCGATTTACACGCCACCAACGGCACCGTCCACGCATATCACCTGACCTATTCGCCGCCGCTGCATCCAAGCACGGCCCCGGCGATCGTTGACTATCTGAGAGAAACCTGGCTTCCGACTCTGACGGAGCGTCTGCGAGGACAGTTTGACGTCGATACGTATTACTACGGAAATCTGCCGTGGCCTGGAATGGATGCGCCGCGTGGATGGTACACCTTCGACCATCGGCCCCGCTTCAACAATAACTATGTGGGTTTGCGAAACCGGTTTGCCATCTTGAGTGAGGCGTACGCCTATATGCCGTTTGAGGACCGCATTGACGTCACACGAAAATTCGTGGACGAGATTCTTGAGTTCGCGCTTCAAAACGCTGCGACAATCCGGTCGATTGTGGAGGACGTGGATTCCGGTGATATTGTCGGAGAGGAGTTTGCATTATCGGCTTCGTTTCAGGAAATGGATCAGCCCGCCGAGATATTAATGGGGGAAGTCCGGCAGGAGATTCATCCCTACACCGGAGAAGTCATTTATAGCCGGCTCGATGTTCGGCGTCCCGAGGTCATGCCGGAGTTCGGCGCATTCAAAACGGACCTGTCCACTCGTGCGCCCCGCGAGTATTACCTGTCGGGCGAGCACTGGCGCATCCTCGAGGTACTCAGAACGCACGGAATTCAGATGGAATTTCTGGATGCCGATATCGAAGTCGACGTCGAACGATTCCGCATCGACTCGACCGGAGTCGACGTCCGGCCCTTCGAACAACACAACCAGCGGTCCGTAGCCGGCGCATACGAACGCCTGCGCATGGAAATACCATCCGGATGGGTGCGCATACCGGTATCTCAGCCGCTCGGACGCCTGGCGGTCCTTTTGTTGGAGCCTCAGTCGGACGATGGATTCCTTAATTGGAATTATTTCGACGACGCTATCGAGAGTGCCGACTTCTATCCTGTTCTCAGGGCGCCGGCCGACGACGAATGAACAATACCCCGTTGGAAACGTGGAATCGCGGTACAAACACGACATCCGGCTGACACATGACTCCTACCCAGAGAATTACGACTTTCCTGCTTTTTGCAGCGATGCTGGCTATTCCGGCAACGGTTCAAGCTCAGGAAGTACCGCTCGGCACCGAGCTCCCTCTTGCGAATCGTTCAATGAGCGTTTCAGACGGCTCGTCGACCACACTGGCCGGGCTCGGAGGAACCGCCTCGACCGTAATCATCTTCTGGTCAAATCAGTGCCGGTGGGTGGATCGATACGAAGATCGCCTCGGACAGCTCGTCTCCGATTTTGAGGGTCGCGGCGTTTCGTTTGTACTTGTCAATGCGAACGATCCATCGGCCAATCCAGAAGAATCGCAATCCGCCAGCGGCGAACGTGCCTCGAGTCGCGGCTATCGCGCCCCTTATGTGATCGATGCGGGATCGGAGCTCGCTACCGCGCTCGGCGCCACGCGTACGCCGCATGTTTACGTATTTAACGGTGAGAACAGGCTGGTCTATGTGGGGTCGGTTGACGACAGCCCCGGAGACCCGGCCAACGTTGAGCGGAGTTATCTTGCCGATGCGCTGGAGGCCCTCGTCTCGGGCGCCACGATCGACGTGCCTCAGACAAAAGCTTTCGGCTGTACCATACGTTTTCCCCGCTAAGACCTTACGCCGC
>CBFGXY010000139.1:0-5254 GCA_965652945.1 uncultured bacterium | reverse complement strand
AGTCCAATCTGATGGACGGCTGAACTTCGCCAACGTAGGCGGTGTGCCGGGAGACCAGGCCCGACTCGACCAGCGGGAGCAGGTCACGTCCGGCGGACTTAGCCTGTACGCTCGCTATCAACCGAGGGACGGATTCTATATAAGTTCAGGATTGCGAGGAGATCTCCTGCGATATGTACTTTCGGACAACCTCGATGACGAAAACGACGGATCACGCACGTTCCATGCCTTGTCACCCTCACTCGGTCTGTCGCTTTCGAGCGGCCCTGTGCTCTACTATGCCTCTGTAGCAACATCCTTCGAAACGCCGACGACGACGGAGCTTGTGAACCGGCCCGATGGTCGACAGGGCTTTCATCCCGACCTGAAACCCGAGCGCACGGTGAGTATCGAATCCGGACTGCGTGGAGCGCTCACGTCCAGAATCTACCTCGATGCATCCGCCTTCTGGTCTCGAATCTCGAACCGCCTGCTTTCCTATCAGACCGAGAGCGGTGGCGATCAGACGTTTTTCAGGAATGCAGAAGCCGGACATCAGTCGGGTGCCGAGTTCTACTTCCTTGTGCAGGTAGCCGCTGATCTGGAGTTGAGCGGATCGTATTCGTTCCTGCATGCGACGTTTATTGATACCGATGGCCAGCGGCGCCGCCTGCCTGGAGTTCCGGATCATTTTGGGTCTGCAGAGCTCGCTTTTCGCCCGTCAGACTGGGCGATACGCGCCCGGTTCGACGCCGCTTCGGGCATGTACGCCGATGATTCAAATCTCGTGGAAGTGGACGGTTTTCTCACCCTGGCACTGGGAATTGGCCACGAGTACTTGCCGGCTGGTGGCGTGGTCATTCGGCCGTTTATGCGCCTCGAGAATCTCCTGGATTCGTCCTACTCCCGCTCGATCGTAGTCAATGCCAGTGGAGACCGCTTCTATGAGCCATCGCCCGGGCGGTCGATTCAGGCCGGCATTACCGTGTCCTTTTAGATGGCACCTGAATCATCATTAATGACCACACCACGCGACGAAGGGAATGGAAAGCCGTATGAAACGCTCGTTACGGATGATGTGAGGCTGGCCGCCCAATTCATCCGCCGCGGACACCCGGTTGCCTTTCCTACGGAAACCGTCTTCGGACTGGGTGCTTCCGTCTATGATGAACGAGCTATCAGGCGGATCTACGAAGCGAAAGGCAGGCCATCCAGCAACCCGCTGATTGCACATGTGTCCGATTTGCGGCAGATCGAGGAGCTTACATCATCGATTTCGAATGAGGGCAGGCTGTTGATGGATGCCTTTTTTCCGGGTCCTCTCACCCTCGTGATGAAGCGGTCAGATCGTGTGCCCGATGAAGCCACTGCCGGACTCGACACGGTCGCCGTCCGGATGCCTGACCACCCCGTCGCGCTGGAGCTCATCCGGACGGTCGGAGAGCCACTGGTGGCGCCATCGGCAAATCGATCGGGACGGCCGAGTCCGACTACATGGGAATCGGTACTCGAAGACCTCGATGGGCGTATCGCATGTATCCTGAAGGGTGAACGGTCTCGATCAGGGCTGGAATCGACCGTCGTAGATTGCTCAGATAGCCCTCCTCTCCTGTTACGTCCCGGTTCGATTCCCGCCGAACGGTTGCGACGGATCGTGCCTCACATTTCGATGGAACCGTCAGGCAGCGATAAGGCGAGGCGAAGCCCTGGGACGCGGTTCCGTCACTATGCTCCCGATGCCAGAGTCGTGCTCGTCAGGGAAGCGTCTGAAGCTGTTCCCGCCTCCGATGCCGCCTACATCGGCCTCTCTGGGCCTGATGAGGAGGATGATTTCGGCCTTGTCCGTATCTGCGCCGATGAGGCAGACTATGCGTATGAACTGTTCGACTTTTTGCGCGAATGCGATCGCGAAAAGATGAATGTAATTTATTGCGAGGCACCCGATCCTACTGGGATCGGCCGCGCCCTCCTCGATCGTCTGATGCGCGCATCCGAGCGAGGCAGGCATTTAGGCAATCATGAAAGCGAACGGTAGGGGTCACCTCATCGAGACCAATACGTACATACGTCCGTCTAACTGCTGACTATCGCGCTTAGCCGGATAAGCGTATACTTGTCCTACCACACTCAACGCCTCACGTACGAAATGGAGTTTGACCTAGACAGACGATTTCCCGGACTTCGAGGTTTTTTTGATCGGTCGGTCAAGGCCGCCTCGATCGTGATGCGCCGGCGAATGCGGGTGTTAATGCTGGTGCAGGCAGCGTACCGGAGAATGTCCCAGAAAGAGCAGTCGGCGATGTCGCAATTGCGCGGCGATCTCACCTCCTTGCTTCGGCTTACCCATGCCTGGTCGACTCGCCGGTATCATCAGGCACCGTGGAAATCCGTATTACTTGCGGTAGCTGCAATCCTGTACTTCCTGAATCCGATCGATCTGATTCCCGATGCATTGCTGGGCATCGGTTTTCTGGATGATGCAGCAGTGATCGGAATGGTCGTCAAGGCCATCCATAACGAGTTGCGACGGTTCGAGCGGTGGGATTCCGCTCAGAAACAAGCTGATCACGCTTCCCCCGATCTTACGTTCGCAGACGGAGAGGCGTCCGGCAGAGCATCGGCGGCCTGATGCTGCGGTAAAGGTCGGTTAGTATCTGAGCCGTATTCGAGCTACAGTCCCGCCCATATTTGGATCTAAAGGAACGTACCCGCTCTAAGATAGAGCGCGAATCCTTCCTTACTATGGGCCACATCGATCCGGCCGAGCACCGACCTGCCTACTCGCAGCCGGAATCCGAGGCCGTAACCATATTCCATGTTGGCGAGCGAGATCTCGTTCGTATCAGAGAAGGTTTGCCCCGCATCCACGAATTCCGCCACATCCAGAAACAGTAGTAGATTGCGTCTATATTCCGCGTTGAGCAGGAGAGCATGGTCGTCTCGGAACCGATCGGCAGCGAATCCTCGAATCGAGCTGGAGCCGCCCAGTGCGGGCAGCATGTAGAACGGGACCTCGTCGCTGGATGAGAATGTCGTCGTAAGATGACTTCGAAAGGCGAGCCCGTCGGAATCGAAGCCCATGGGAACGTACAATTGCCCTTCCAGCTGAACCTGGAGGAAATCATTTGCACCGTCGGTTGCGCCCACGTGAGGCGTCGCCTCGAGCGCGACATACCATCCGCGGCTGGCGCTCAGGTCGAGTCCCCTTAGCGACTGCTCTACGGGGGCGAAGCGGTTGCCCATTCCTCTTTGTGCCAGGTATTCCCGCCCATCCAGTTCGAGCCATGCGCCTGCTGCCAAATAGCGCGAGTTTAACCCGATCCCATATGCGTCATGAATCTCGTGGACAGGCGGATAGTCACCATGCCGTCCGTCACCGAATCGCTTGTCAAGTAGCGACAGATGGCTCCCAACGGCGACAATCCGTGCGAGCCTAATCGAGACGGACATTCCCAGCGTCCGATCATCGATCCGGTAGTCTCCCGCCGTCTCCTTGCTCGAGCCCGTTCCGAATCCATAGAAGACCTCCCGGGGCATATAGCGATAGCGACCGTACGCATAGACCGCCAGCTGATCGTTCTCGAAACCTGCGGTGCCACGGAATCCTGCGTATCCACGGATCGATCCCAGGGCATCTACCGCCAGGGTCAATCGAGGGTGGCGCAGAAACAGATCGTACCGGAGACCTGCAGTGATGCTTGCCGTCTGGCCGAGCCCACCAAAAACGGGTATGAAACCTCCTCTTCCCAGCAATGGCTCTTCAACCGTTTGAGCCCAGGCGGCGGGACCGGAGGCGGGAAAAATCATCGCTATCAAGCACGCGATGACAAGGACTTCAGGACGTTTGCTCATCCTCGAATGTCTCATCATTTGACTCGGAAACCACCGCGAGAACGGTCTGTGTCGGATAGGCAAACTGGATACCTTCCGCAGCAAAGCGATGCAGGATATCGAGATTGATTTCTTGCTGGACATCCATATAAACGTTGAAATCCGGATCCAGGACGTAGTAGACGACTTCATACTCAAGAGCCGAGTCGCCGAACGCGGCAAAATGCGCGCGGTCGAAGCGAATTCCATCTTTCGACTTCACGATCTCAGCGAGCCATTGCGCGACCTTGGGCACTTTCTCGTTGGGCGTCTGATACGTTATGTCGACTCTGAACACAATCCGACGCTCGAACATCCGTTTGTAATTGCGCACCCGACTGTTGAGCAGATCACTGTTCGAGAAAATGAGCTGCTCTCCCGAGAGGCTGCGCAAACGGGTCGTCTTCAGGCCGATGTGCTCCACCGAGCCGAGATATTCGTCGATACTCAAGAAGTCGCCAACCACGAACGGCTTGTCCAGCACAATCGACATCGAGGCGAACAGATCGCCCAGAATGTTTTGAACGGCCAGAGCGACGGCTATGCCCCCTATTCCAAGGCCCGCAACCAGGGCAGTAATATCGACGCCCAGGTTCTCGAGCGCCAGCAGCACGATGATTGAATAAATGACAATTCGGCTGACCAGACTCAGCGCCTCCATCGTCGTAACGGCAGATGCATCGGCGGCCAGCTTCTGCTCGCGGTAGCGGTCCGTATACAGCGACACCAGCCCATTGGCCCAGAGAATCCCCTGCACCGCAAAGGCTATGACCGTGATCGCGTAAATGGTAGCCGTGACTCTCGGACCCGCATCTGCCAGCTGGATGGCCCAGTAAAGCGCAACCAGAATGAGAAAGAGTGATCGCGTCCGTCTAAAAAGCGATGCGGCGATACCCAGAAAAAGTCGTCCGCTTCGTTTGCTGAGCCGATTCGAATAGGTCGAAAGAAGGCGTACGGCGCCTATCAGAACGATAGAGATAACGGCCCAGGACAGAAGCAGCAGAATCCACTGATTCCCATCCATTGCCAGAAACTGGAACTGTGAAAGGGGTTCGGTAACGCTGTCTGGGATATCCACGTTAACGGTTGGGGTAGGTCAGTAATGAACGGCGAGTGGCGCAAAAGTTAAGAAGCGAACCGGACGCATGCTGAGAGAGACGAGTCGAACACTCCGGAAGGTTACAGGCGTTGAGGACTGACGAAGAAATGATGCTGTTGGCTATCGCCAGAGTCCGGTTTAAATATTGCTCCTCACGGCCGGAACCGACGGTAACCACTGAGGTTGATCCGCCGATTTTCCTCCTTCTCACGTCGTCCAGAAATAACAATGAGCATGGAAACGTCAGGCGACCAGGATACCGGCCTCCGTCGCAGCCCAGTTCACCTATAATCGGCCGTCTCGTGC
>CBFGXY010000138.1:0-5258 GCA_965652945.1 uncultured bacterium | reverse complement strand
GCGGCTGGGGGAAACCGTGCGTTGCTGGCTGCGGAGACATAATTATCAACTACAAAAACATGCAGGACGTCGAGTTCACCATTCAGGACCGGAGACTGTTCATCCTGCAGACTAGAAATGGGAAGCGGACCGGTCCCGCCGCCGTCCGGATCGCCGTCGAGATGGTGAACGATGGACTGGTTGATCGCGAGACCGCCGTGAGGGAACTGGTCGAGCCTCGCCACCTGGATCAGCTGCTTCACCCGCGATTCCACGATGAGGCCAATTACAAAGAGGATATCATCGGACACGGATTGCCCGCATCCCCGGGAGCAGCTGTCGGACAGGTCGTCTTCAGTGCAGCTGAGGCTGAAGACGCACGCGCGGATGGGAAGCAGGTACTGCTGGTACGAATCGAGACCAGTCCAGAGGATGTAGGGGGAATGGATGCCGCTGTCGGCATTCTCACATCTCGAGGCGGGATGACGAGCCACGCGGCCGTCGTGGCTCGCGGCTGGGGGAAACCGTGCGTTGCTGGCTGCGGAGACATAATTATCAACTACAAGACACGCTCCTTTACGAACGGCAACGTCACGGTAAATGAGGGCGACTGGATTTCGATCAACGGTTCTACCGGAGAAGTTATCCTTGGTGCACAGGAGCTCGTTGCCCCAGAGATGAGCGGTTATTTCGCGACGTTCATGGAATGGGTCGACGGCTTTCGGACGATGGGTGTGCGAACCAACGCCGACACTCCTGCCGACGCATCGAATGCGCGGGAGTTCGGAGCCGAAGGGATCGGACTCTGCCGCACTGAACATATGTTTTTTGGTGGAGATCGAGTCCGAAGCGTACGGAAGATGATCCTCGCGGGCTCCGAGACGGAAAGACGGGCGGCGCTGGCGGAATTACTTCCCTACCAGAAGGAGGATTTCAAGGGAATCTTCCAGGCGATGAAAGGCCTTCCCGTAACGATCCGTCTTCTCGATCCGCCTCTGCACGAGTTTCTTCCGCGCGACGAAGACGGCCAGAAAGAGATGGCCGACAGTCTCGGAGTAACGATCGACGAAGTCCGATCGAAGGTCGAAGCGCTCGATGAGTTTAATCCGATGCTGGGTCACCGTGGTTGCCGTCTGGGTATCACCTTCCCAGAAATCACGGAAATGCAATCTCGTGCCGTCATCGAAGCAGCGGTCGAACTCAAGCGTGAAGGCGTAGAGGTTCTGCCCGAGATCATGGTGCCACTTATCGGTACTCCAGAGGAATTTGTCGATCAAAAACGTGTCATCGACAAGGCCGCCAGCGAAGTGTTCGATGAATTCGGAGATAGCATAGACTATCTCGTTGGCACGATGATCGAAGTACCGAGGGCTGCGCTGCTGGCGAGCGAAATCGCAAGGGAGGCCGACTTTTTCTCTTTCGGAACGAATGACCTGACCCAGATGGCCTTCGGCTTCAGTCGCGACGACATCGCCAAGTTTCTTCCACAGTATCTGGAGAAGAAAATACTGCCCGTCGATCCTTTTCAGGTGCTCGACAGGGAAGGTGTTGGAGAGCTTGTCAGGATGGGCGTGGAACGTGGTCGCGCGTCAGACAGTGATCTCAAAATCGGTATTTGCGGAGAACACGGGGGAGATCCATCGTCCATAACGTTCTGCTTTGGTCTCGGAATGGACTACGTATCCTGTTCTCCATACCGCGTTCCCATTGCCCGTCTGGCAGCCGCACAGGCACGATTGGAAAGCCAGGGGGCTGGCGCTAGAGATGCACCTGGTAGTTAAATCAGGTCAAAACTGGTTTTATTCGGGAAACCGTTCGTCCTCTCGTACGAGGCGCGCCTGACGAAGATGACGCCGCTGATGAGCATCCGTCACCTCGAACCAGGCGCCGACGCCGAGTTTCAGGAATCTGGAAATGGGCGATGGTACTCGTATGCGAGCCAGATCGAGGCTTTCAGAGGCGGCAACGACCCGCCGCAAATCATTCTGAAGCTTCACAAAGCGCGGGATGGATTCGTCGAGGGAATGATTGACGGGGGGCCGGTACAGTTTCGGAGAGCGTCTTCGCTTTCGCGGCTCCGCCGAATTGGCGCGAATGAATGCGCGCTCGATGAACGTATATTTCGGTGCACCGTCGGCGGTCATCTGCTTATCCCTGGCATCGGCGATTGCCTCCTCAAGGATTGGAAGCAGAAGATATCCCGCCACGTTCAGATGCCCGATGCATTCGCCAATTGACCACCGCTCAGGGCCCGGACGCCAGTTAAACTGACTGTCGTTGAGGCCTGAAACAAGCTTCCGACTTTCATCGGCAGCTTCCTGAAAAGCATCGTCGAACCGTTGCAGATATGTGTGGTGTTGCATCGGACCGAATCGGGGTTGTAGACACTATTTCACAAGGCCCGCTCCACATAACTGAAGACCATGTCGTTTCTTTCCGAACGATCCGGTTGGACCGAATCCTTGTCCACCGGAATATTCATCGAAACGATAGGAGGAGGCGCAATTATGGGACGCTACTCAACGGGCACTATAATAGCAATCGTGTTGCTGATCATATTATTGATCTGGCTCCTCTGAAAACTCTCTACTCAGGTCCGGAAAAGTCCTCACGTGCTGAGAGCCGTGGTCGATCGGGTGGCGCCTCGAGTGCACGATCCAGATGACGATCGATGGAGTCGAGACGACCAGCCAGGGGGGCGATCGATTGTTCGACAGACGATTCGATGAGGCTCCTCAGCTGGCTTTCCGTAAGGCTGCCTTTAGGATCCGATTTGCCCGGGTTAGACTGCAGGTATCCGATTACCGTCTTGACGACCCCCGAGAAGGTACCTGCGAGAATCGCAACGATGACAATTCAAAAAATCTCCTGGGGCATATCTCCTCATGGAATTGTTTCAGGGCGATCGATCAGCTTCTAAACGAGCACCCGCCTGCGATTCTTTCGGATCAGTATTAACGGATCAGCATCCGCATTCCCTTTCAGGTCCGGGGTCAGAGACCACCATGCTCCCCTGATATCTGATCGGGTTGGTCCGAAGTTCTGTCTGCAAGCTGCGGTCGTTCATTTGCCGGACCGAGCCTTCGTTCCAGCTTATCGAGGCGCTCCTTCATCTCTTGATGGGAGTCCTCGACGGCCGATTGAATCATCTGCTTCAGCTCGCTCGTCGTGATGGAGTTATCAGCCCGGTGCAGCATTCTCTTTTCGCGATCATTGTCAATTCCCATCTTGACGATCCACGCCACGAAGGAAAAGACAATGAGGACAATCAGGACTCCCGACATGCTGGATGCGCGTTATTTATAGACAGAGACATTAGCCAAACCGCCCGTCGAGAAATTCCCCGCCGGCGGTCGACAAATCCTTTCGAGCTCTCGCTAAAATGCGAATGCTATCGCTTACGAGGCGCGAATCGTTCTGTTGCGCTTTCGAGCCTACCGAGCAATAGCCGCAGCCGGTTTCGGCTTGACGTCCAGATCGTTCCCACGCGGCGTGAATGCCTGGATACCCGTGATATGACGTCCCAGAATGAGGCCGTGAATGTCAAAGGTACCCTCGTAAGTGTTGACACTTTCAAGGTTTACCATATGATGGATCACGCGGTACTCGCCTGTGATGCCGTTTCCTCCCAGCATGTCTCGAGCCACGCGAGCGATTTCGAGCGCCTTTCCGCAGTTGTTGCGTTTAGCCAGTGAAACCATCGCAGGTGTACCTCGACCTGTGTCAAAAAGGTGACCCAGGCGCCATGCCAGAAGCTGCATCTGCGTGATGTCCGTGGCCATTTGAGCGAGCTTGGTCTGAATGAGCTGCGTAGCGGCCAGCGGATATCCAAACTGCTCACGTTCCATCACATACTGCCGGGCGCGCTGGTAACAGAACTCTGCGGCACCGACGGCGCCCCAGGCGATTCCGTATCTCGCACTGTTGAGGCACGTGAACGGTCCCTTGAGACCTCGCACCTCCGGAAACACGTTTTCGTCCGGTACGAAACAGTCCTCGAGTACGATCTCACCGGTATGACTTGCCCGAAGAGACATCTTATTGTGCGTGACCGGAGCCGAGTATCCTTCGAAATCCTTTTCTACGATGAATCCGCGGATAACCCCTTCGTCGGAAGCATTCTCTTTCGCCTTGGCCCAGACAATGGCAATATCCGCGACGGGTGAATTAGTGATCCACATCTTCGCCCCGTTAAGTACCCATCCACCATCGACTTTCCGGGCGGTGGTCGTCATGGAGCCCGGGTCGGATCCGTGATCGGGTTCCGTCAGGCCGAAGCATCCGATCAGTTCTGCCGAAGCCAGACGCGGAAGAAAGCGACGCTTCTGTTCTTCCGTCCCAAACTGGTCGATCGGATACATGACCAGCGACGACTGGACCGAGGCAAAAGACCGATAGCCCGAATCAACTCGCTCCAGTTCTCGCGCGATCAGCCCGTAGGATGTATAGCTGACACCCGCCCCGCCGTACTCCTCCGATATCGTGGCGCCAAGAAGTCCCAGTTCGGCCATTTCCCCGGGGATCTCATCATGAAAGATCTCTTGCTGGTTGCCCTCGAGCGCCCGGGGTTCGAGCTTCGACTGAGCATAATCTCGCGCAGTCTCCATGATGAGGCGCTCTTCCTCTCCCAGTTCTTGTTCGAAGAGGAAAACATCATCGGCATTGAACGAAAATTTTGACATACCCTGATCGATAATTGGTCTTGAGTAGGACGAAAGGGTTCAGCCCGTATAAGCGACTGACAATTCGAAAAGTTTATCCCAGATTCCAGGTCACGCCACGTCCGGTTTCGGGATCCGGATAGTTCCAGGAGACTGCCCCCTGGTCGCAGGCATACATGCACGTTCCACACTCAATACAATCCTCGAACTGGAAGTGCACCAAGCCTTCCTCATCCTTCGTGTAGCAGTTGGCCGGACACACGTAGGTCGTGCAGTGATGCGGGCACACCGAATTACAAATATCGGTATCGACTAAAATGTGCGGCTTTGCGTCTGTTCGTCCTTGATTACGGTAAGCGACGAGCCCGAGCCGCTGCGATATCGTCAACTGGTTCATTTCCGCGAGTTCTGCGTTCGTGCGTTAAGTGTCGTCGGGAAGTTACTACCTGAGGATGTACCGTGCCCGCTCGCTGTGGATCTTAAAGCGATCGGGCGGCTCGCGACATGAGTTTGATCATATCCCAATACGAGGCATGGGCCTTGACGGACTCTCGGAGCATCGTATGCGTGCGCGGTGTGGGCGCCGGCCTAGCCGCGGCCCGGGGCGTGGTGGTTGGA
>CBFGXY010000137.1:0-5344 GCA_965652945.1 uncultured bacterium | reverse complement strand
CGCCGAGGGCAAGCGGGAATTAGGCTGGCATTGTGAGGATGGCGATGACCGACTCGAAGACCGACTCGATGACATCTATAACCGTACGCTGGAGGCCATGCTCGACGACCTGAACACTCCTCTGGCACTGGCGTCCTCACTGGAAGGAGCGCGGTTGATCACGGGGATGGGAGCGGGCCTAAATCGACCATCGGCCGAAAGCGCCCGGCGATGGATGAAGCGCACGAATGAACTGCTGGGCTTCATCGAGCATGAGAGCGAGTCGCCTGCAACGTCCGGCACCGACGATCCCGTTGCACAGGAGATCGAACAACTTCTTGAAGAGAGAACCGAGGCCCGAGCTGCGCGCGACTTTGCCCGCGCCGACGCTATTCGAGCCAGACTCGATGATCTGGGTGTTGAGGTGATGGACTCCGCCGAGGGATCCACCTGGCGAAAAAAGGTGGACGTGTGACGACGACGGTGAGTCACCGGAAAACGCAGCGATCCATCGAACCAGCTACATCTTATCCGCCCGTGCCGAAACGCCGAACCGGGCTGCTCAATTCAGTGACGTGCAAGATCTCATCCTCATCCAAAAAGTGAACCGATGATGCAGCGGCGTCGCATCTGATCCATTCATCTCAAAACCTACTGCTAACGTGACCACGATTACTCATCTCGACTACAGCCACTTCGACGGCGGCCTGGTACGGATGATGGACCGCTTCCGAACCGAGGGTACATTGACGGGAGATTTTGATGAGGATGAGTACATCCGCAACAGTCCAAATGCGGCCATGCTCGGACTGCTGTACGATCAGCGGGTGCGTGCCGAGTATGCCTTCACCGGGGCGAAGCGACTGGCCGAGCGCCTTGGCCATCTCGATATGAAAAAGATCGCCGAGATGGACCCGCACGAGTTCCGGGATATTTTTGCTGAACAACCTGCGGTACATCGGTTTACGAACAAGATGGCCGAGACGACGCAGAAGTTCGCCCGGATGATTGCCGATGAGTATGGGGGTGATGCCGCTCGAATCTGGAACGACGGCGCAGATTTTAAGACCGTCAAGAAGCGGGCACGAAAGCTTCCCGGCTTTGGCGAGCAGAAGTCAGCCAAGCTGAAGTACGTTCTCCATTACTTTGGTTTTCGCGACTTCTCTGACGATCCATCACTCTGACTGATCGGTCGGACGTGCCCCGGCGTTGGAGAATCATTCTCTCAGAGATTTGACTTGATGCGCAGCCGGCCTCGAGGTCTTACAGGCGCTTCTCGATTGGGGCCTCGTCAGGGAGATAAATTAGTACGTTATAGGAATTCGCACCATTTGATTCGGCTGATGCCCTCGCCTCGACTGGCACTCATTTGCATCTGGTTGATTGTGCTGCCTCTCGGATCAGAGGTAGCGGCTCAGACGACGATGCGCCAGTGGGAAGACGATATCTTGCTGATGCTCCGGGGCCGCGATGGATCTGTCGGTGGAATGCTCTATGATCGTGGCATTCAGCGCCGATACACGCCGCGGATGGACCACGAATACGCGCTGGATGTCCGAGGCGCCCGTTTTTCGCCGGAGGAGGATGCTTCGTTCTACGGATCTGCAAGTGGTATTCGAAGCTATGCGGCAAGTATCGACAAGAGTCATTTTGCCACGATAACGGACGTTCGACATGAAGTCCCCCTGGGGTCGCGGGTCGAGCTGGCCTTTCGGGGCAGGCAACAGGACGATTTACGGTCGCAGCGCTTCTTCGTCGAGGGCGGTGCCGCATTCAATATCGCGAATTACCATTACGTGGGATTCTCGCAGACGATGGCGGCGTTCAAGCCGGATCTGGACACCGAGATTTTTTACGAAACACGCGATCCCGTTGTGGGCCGTCTGCATGCGGGTATCGTCTTTCTGGATGCCTTCAATAATTTTATTATTGATGGGCTCGGTGTCGATCCGACGCTTCAGGATACGCTTCGGAGTTATGAATCGGCGCCTCGACTGATACGTTCGCGGTGGATTTCACCGTCGTTTGGCCGGGTTTCGATGGAAGCGTATATCGGATTTCAGCCCGAAGCCCGGGCGCATATTACCACGCAATCGGATCCGAGCCTCAAAATGAATCTGAAAGAACGATTCGGCTACGGACTGGTGACCGTGGGCGTCAATTTCGGACGCGTTTACGGCAGCGCCTACATCGGAGCCTGGCGCGAACAAACCTCATTTCAGAGCGAACCCTCCTCCTCGTTCGCGGCGGATTACGCCGTAAGCCAGCGGGAGACGTGGTATGGCATTCGGGTTCGGGGTGACACGCCGGCGCCGCGCAATCGAATGTTTGTGTTCGTAATCGATGCGGCATTGAACCGGTATCGAGACCACCAGACGGGTGAAGACTTTAGCGGTGCATCAGTCTCCGAGGCATACCACCTCAAAGAGGATCGCCTTGAGCTCGAAGCCCGTGTGGGATGGTATCCTGAGCAATCGGGTTGGCGGGCCGGCCTTCGCTGGTTGTCTGACCATCGCAAGTACAATGACGCAATCGATCTGCTCGAAAGAGATTTTCTGAAATTCGCCCAGTGGACGCCCAACAGCCGTATCTCCCTCATTCTCGGATATGAATACCGAAAGTCATTTCGGATCGATGTCGGGGCGTCCTTCGATGTGGACGGAGACGATTTCTACACCGACGGTCGCGGTCTGACTCGTTTCGACGGCGGATTCGGACGAGTGCAGTTACTCTGGTAGATCATCCGCCTCGGCCAGTGGAAGCCGGACCCGGAACGTTGTGCCTTCACCAACACCGGTGTGGAAGCTGATGCTGCCCTTCATCTCCACGATACTCTTGCGAGCAATGGCAAGTCCGAGTCCCGTGCCGCTGGTTTTGGTCGAAAAGTTCGGTTCGAATATTTTTTCCTGGAGTTCAGGAGCAATGCCGCTGCCATTGTCGATGACCTCACTGACGGCCCAGGTTTTATGGTCCGCACCCTCCTCCTGGAAGGTGCGCACGACGATGAATCCATCGGCCGTTTCATCGATCGCCTGATCGGCATTTTTTATCAGGTTGATGAAAACGCGCCGCAACTCCTCCCGGTCGGCGTCGATCATGAGCGGCTCGTCTGCAGGTTCAAAGATTACAGACGCGGATGTTTCTTCCCGCATCAATGCGATGGCTTCCTCCACGACGAGATTCAGGTCGATTCGATCGAGGATGCGTGAGGGCAGGCGAGCGAACGAATGGAACTCATTGGCGATTCGTGCCAGGGCATCGATTTGCTCGATGAGCGTCACCGTGATACGATCGAACAGCTTCTCGAAACGGCTCGGTTCGGACCGGGAGCCGTCCGAATCGCCCGATCCATCGTAGGCGCGCCGGAGATGCTGCACGGAGAGCTTCATCGGGGTGAGCGGGTTCCTGATTTCGTGGGCAACCTGGCGGGCCATTTCTCGCCACGCGAGTTGCCTTTCCTGCATGGCCAGCTTTCGACGGCTCTCCACGAGTTGGAGCTGCATTTCATTGAACGTGGCGACCAGCTCACCGATTTCGTCACGGCTGTCGACTGGCAGCGGGCGCTGGAACCTTCCACGCGCGATCGACTCGAGTCCCTCGCGCAGCCCGGCCACAGGCCTCGCCAGGGCGTTGGCCAGGATGGAGGCCGTTACCATGACCAGAAGGACGAGCATCAGCAGTGCGCCGAAGAGATACGCGACGGTTCGCGCTCTCTCCTCCTCGATGCGCTCCTGCTCGGGAAGAGTCGGAACCGAGAGCACATATCGCGGACGGCCTCGTTCGTCGGGCAAGGCCTGGAATCCCGCCGTATAGTCGACATTTCCGATTTGCTCGTCACTGCTCGTGAACCGGAATCCGTCGTAGAACAGAGCCAGATATGCCTCCGATGGGATTCGGCTGGCGATCAGCCTTTCGCGAATCATTTGTGTACGGCTCGAGCCGACAAGATGCGGCCCGAGATAAACATTCAGGTCGAGTCCCACACGTGCGGCAAGGGAGTCGATATTCGAGCGCTCGAGTACTCGGTACGGCATCTCGTCCGGACCCGCCTCGAGTGCCAGCGTCTCCTCGACCCGCTCCAACTGCTGCCGCAACCACGTCTGTACCGATCGTTCATTTTCCACCTGGACCAGGCGCAGTCCGACGAATCCTACGGCCAGTACAGCCACGATTCCGACCGCGAAAAACGAGTTCAGTACCTTGTCCTTGAACCGCACACGCGGGGCCGGCAGCCATCCAATCTTCCGCCTGTAAAAAAGGCCGAAGATGTATAGTGGAATCCCGACGAGCAGTCCTGCGATCAGAACGCGAAGCAGGTAGAAAAGGTGATCAAATACCGTTATGGCCGGGACCCGAACGGCCGTCACCGAAATCGTTTCGCGACCCATTATCGGTGCCGCGGTGACGGCCTGCCTCCGATAGTACGTTCGAAACGGCTGCTCATCGATCTCTTCGCGTCTCCACTGCTCGCGATCGCGCTGCAGCGCCTGCCATACGTCGTCCGGTAGGCGGTAGCGGCCAAACTCACGACCGATGTTTCGAACGATCACCCCATCCCGGAACTCTGCGATTGAGATTCCCCGATGCGACCATTCGTAGGTGCTCACCGGCAGCAAGACGTGCGGGAAGGGTGCCGTGTAATCCTGCAGCAGCGGCCGAGGCTCGGCGCGCGCCATCACCCATCCAGCCGTCGCGCCGCCTCCTTGTGCGGACAGCGGTCGAATTCCTTCGTACTGAAGGCGTGCCGGATCGCGGCGTCCGGTCACCTGCTCCACCATTGCTCCGGTCGACTGGCTCTCGCGGTACATCTGGCGAAGAATGTCGAACTCCCCTTCATCCACCTCATCGAGCACCGACCGCGGTGCCGCCTGATCCGCCTCGACGTACCGTCCCCGCGGGCGCCCCGCCTCGTCGACGAGAGTCAGACTGACCTCGTATCCGGCGAGTGTGCCCAGCAGGGAATTTCGAACGATGACTGATGCCAACGAATCCAGTCTCTCCCTGTTAGATGAAGACACCTCCTCCTCGAGCACCTGCTGAAGACCCGGATGCGCGACGGCCTGCCGAAGTACCTGATCGATCGCGAACATCACGCGCGGATCGCGGCCTTCGGCAAACGTCTCGGCGGCATCGAGCATGTGATGGCGACGCTGGATTGCCAGCCCTTCGTACAATAGCGGATAGAGGGAGACGGTCAATAAGAAAAGAGCGGGTAGCAGGGATCGCAAAAAGAGGAGATCCACCTGGCGCTCACGACCGGCGACAAATGCTGCTGAAATTCCGGCGCCGGCCAGAAGCAGGGTTGAGACCACTTGCTCGGGGGACGCGATTCCCACAACCGCAAGTACGATCATTACTCCCACAA
>CBFGXY010000136.1:0-5353 GCA_965652945.1 uncultured bacterium | reverse complement strand
CGGCAATTGTTATTTTATGGGCGGCGTTTCCGGTCACGCCGGACTTTTTTCCACCGCGTCCGACCTGGCCCGGTTCGGTTACATGATGGTGAACGACGGCAAGATCAATGGCAAGCAGTTCCTCCAGCCCGAGACGATTCGCCTCTTTACCACGCGGGCCGACAAGGACGGAAGTACGCGCGCTCTGGGATGGGACACCAGGAGTGTCCGGGGTTATTCTTCCGCAGGCACACTCTTCGGACCACGCAGCTTCGGCCACACAGGATTCACGGGCACCTCGATCTGGTTCGATCCGGATCAGAAGCTCTTCGTGATCCTTCTGACGAACCGGGTTTATCCCACGCGCGACAACAACCGGCATACACCGGTCAGGGCCGAACTGGCAGATATCGTCTATAGATCTATAGAAGGTCCGCCCGAACTCTTGCTTCTGGAGCGCTTGAAGCCGAACCTGTCCGATCAGCCCTGACAAGACACTCCATCCTCCATTTGGGTCTCTCGGCCCTTTCACCCCGAACGACGAACGTATGTATTTAGCACCCCTCGACTGGCTGTTCGTTGCAGCTTACTTCGTCCTGATCCTGGGCGTCGCTGCCTACTTCTATCGCCGCGCCGGAAAGAGCACGTCGGAGTTTTTCCTGACGGGACGCAACATGCCGTGGTGGATCGCAGGAACGAGTATGGTAGCCACCACTTTTGCAGCCGACACGCCCCTTGCCGTTACCGAATTCGTGGCCAGAGACGGGATTGCGGGCAACTGGCTCTGGTGGAACTTCGTCTTCGGAGGGATGCTCACGGTTTTCTTCTTCGCCAAACTCTGGCGACGCAGCGGGGTCCTGACGGATGTCGAGTTCGTCGAGTTCAGGTACAGCGGAAAGGCGGCCGCATGGCTCAGAGGCGTAAAAGCCATCTACTTCGGGCTCCTGATGAACTGCATCATCCTCGGATGGGTGACGCTCGCAATGGTTACCATCCTCGATGTGCTGTTCCCTGGCGTCGCACTGTTTGGGCGGACCGAGTTTTCGCTCTTCGGGATTACATTTGGAGCGCCCATGGCAATTGCAGGCCTCCTGATTCTGTTCGTCGCCCTGTACTCTCTGATTTCCGGCCTCTGGGGCGTTGCCGTGACGGACGCATTCCAGTTCCTGATTGCGATGGGAGGAACCATCGTGCTCGCTGTCTATGCGCTGGATCTCCCGGAGATCGGCGGTGTGGCAGGCCTCCGTGCACAACTTCCAGAGGAGACCTTCCGCTTTTTGCCTACGGTAGGTGAAGCGGCGCAAGGTGCGGCGGTGCTCTCGCTGAGTGTGGCGTCGTTCGTTGCCTACATCGGTGTACAGTGGTGGGCCAGCTGGTATCCGGGATCCGAACCTGGAGGTGGCGGCTATGTGGCCCAACGAATGATGAGCGCGAAGGATGAGAAGCATTCCCTTTTCGCAACCCTGTGGTTTACCATCGCGCACTACTGCCTGAGACCATGGCCGTGGATAATCGTCGCCCTCGTGTCGCTGGTGCTGTATCCCAATCTTACGGATGCCCGTGAAGGATTCGTTCTGGTGATGCGAGATGTGCTTCCGGCCGGCCTTCTCGGGTTGCTCTTTGCCTCGTTCCTGGCCGCCTTTACCAGCACCTTCGCCACCCACCTTAACTGGGGCACCTCATACCTGATCAACGATTTCTGGAGACGGTTCGTCAAAACAGACGGCGATGAGAAGTACTACGTTCGGGTGTCGCGAGTCTGCACCTTTATACTGGCTATCATCGCTTTCTTCGTCACGACACAGCTGCAAACGATCGCTCAGGCATGGGAACTGGTACTGACGGCGTCCGCCGGCCTCGGGCTCGTCCTCATTTTACGCTGGTACTGGTGGCGCGTGAATGCCTGGAGTGAGCTCGCCGCCACACTCGCGCCGATTTTGATGGTGTTCCTCACACTTCTCGGCGTACCCGTTCCGGGAATGACAGAGGTCTTCCCCGTGAATCTGTTTTACGTGGTGGGAATAACCACGGTGGTATGGCTTACGGTGACATTCCTCACGGAGCCGACCGACGACAAGACGCTCGATGCGTATTTCCGACGCGTTCGCCCCGGAGGAGCCGGATGGAAGCCGGTGTCAGCGCGCAACCCGGACGTCAAACCCGACAGCGGACTTGGCGTTCTAGCGGTACAGTGGATAGTTGGTGTAACGCTGATCTACTCCACGCTATTTGGATTCGGCAATCTGATCCTTGGAGACACGGTTCCGGGACTGCTGATCCTTACGATCGCTGTAGCTGCGGCAATCTATCTGTGGTGGGATATCGACCGGCGAGATGAGCCGATTCTCTACACGGAGGAAGAAGTTCAATCACAAAACATTTAGCTCGGGAGGTGGATCATGGCAGTTGACTTAGCTACCGAGGAGCGAAAAGATCAGTTGACGACGCCGGCTCCCCTTAAGGGTGGAGAACGGCTCGTCTCTCTTGATGTATTTCGCGGTGCCACGATCGTCGCCATGATCCTGGTCAATAACCCCGGAACATGGTCCGCCATTTATCCGCCGCTACGCCACGCCTCGTGGCACGGATGGACCATCACCGACCTGATTTTCCCCTTCTTCCTCTTCATCGTGGGGGTGGCCATCGTTCTTGCTTTTGAGAAACGACTGGCCCGAGGCGTTCCGCGAATAGATCTGATCAATAGAACAGGAAGCAGGGCGGCCATCCTGTTTGGTTTTGGACTGTTGATGGCGGCCTATCCCATTTTTACGGTGATCCCGGAATTCGGCCTCCGTCCGCAGCTCGCAAACCTCCGCATAATGGGCGTGCTGCAACGAATTGCACTGTGCTATTTCGCAGCTTCCCTGATCTTCCTCTACGCCAGGCCGAAATGGCAGTACATATGGATGGGAATCCTACTCGTGGGATACTGGCTGGCGATGACATTGATACCTGTTCCGGGATACGGCGCGGGGATGATCGACTCGCCGGAGGCCAACCTGGCAGCATACATCGACAGACTCATTCTGGGGGATCACCTCTGGGCCGGTACGGGCGGCCTCTACGATCCGGAAGGAATCCTGTCGACTTTCCCAGCCATCGCCTCCGCCTTGATCGGCGTCTGGGCCGGAAGAATCATCCTGAGTGAGAGGCTACCTCTCGAGAGGGCCGTCGAGCTTTTCGCCTGGGGCGCCATCCTCACCGCAACGGGCTACGTATGGGACTGGTTTTTCCCCATTAACAAACCGATCTGGACCAGCTCGTATGCCGTGTTCACGGGTGGCCTGGCTATGACCACACTGGGCCTTTGCTACCTCATCATCGACGTCCGCGGACACAAGAAGTGGACGCAGCCATTCGTCGTTTACGGGATGAACGCGATCACGGTATTTTTCCTGAGTGGCATCGTCGCCCGATCGCTGGGCATCATTCAAATCCCAAGGGGTGATGGATCGATCTCCCTCCAGCGGATGATCTTCGAAACGTTTTTTCTGAGCTGGGCCTCGGAGATTAACGCATCGCTGGCTTACGCCATCACCTGGATCGTGCTCTGGTACTTATTCCTCTTGTGGATGTACCGCAAACGGATCTTCATCAAGATATGAGAGCGGGCGTACACCACGTCGGCGCGTCCTCAACCGGCGAATAGAAAGACGCAGAGATCTTACGATGTCCGCGCAGGCAGGCACATCCGCACCTGCTTTCTTCCCATGCTATCCACTCTTTGCTTCCTCCGGGCGATATAGAACGGCAATCCTGCCGATCGTCTGAACAACGTGCACTCCATCGCGAAGCGCGACGATGGCATCCGCCATTTCCCGTGGGGAGCCGGGCGCTGTTTCAAGCACTTTGACTTTCACGAGGTCGCGCGTGTTGAAGGCGTCGTCAATGGATTTCAATAGCGCTTCTGTTACGCCGTCCTTTCCAATATGCTGGACGGGCTTCAGACGATGGGCACGGGCACGTAAATCCGCCCGCTCCTTAGATGTCAGTTCTTCGATGACGATGTACCGGCTTAGTGGTATATGATGTGTGCCGTTCCCGATATGCCGAGGAGGCCGGGCAGTTTCGTGTAGGGCAGCGTCTAAAGTCGCGTGGGTATGGAAGCGCGGGGAAATATCGGCCCTTTAATGATAGTCGTGTCTGATGCGCGGCCGTTCACGGCGCACGAATCACCAAATCGAACCACAGGCTTCGATTCAACCCACCTCCTGCACGCGATTATCCGAGAACGAGACTGAGAGCGGTGGACGCAGGTACTCGACGTCGCATGGATCGGTGTCTCTGAACGGCATCAGAACCGAACCAGTCTCCGAGGCCACCGGAGCTCCCTAACGACAGAGCCCTCCAACCTGATTGGTCGGAGGGCTCTGTGATAGTACGTCGGGTCGCTCTTCCTACTTCAGCAATACAATTTTCTGACTGAAGACCTTGCTGTCTGCCTGCATCCGAACGAAGTAAACGCCGCTCGGCATCATCGATGCATCCCAGGTGACTTCATGACGGCCCGCCGCCACGTTATCCGAATCCACCAGCGTACCCACTCGCGCCCCGAGCGCGTTGTAGATATGGATACTTACCGGGCCCGGCTTGGCCATGGTGAAGGGAATCGTCGTCGACGGGTTGAACGGGTTCGGATAGTTCTGCTCGAGGCTGAACTCGTCCGGCACTCCTGCTACGGGCGCAGAAACCGTCGTCGACCGGGCGTAGTGGAGGTCGTCGAAGTAGATCGTACCTGATGTGGCCGCTCCATCCACACTCCGGATCTGGAAGCTTTCCATGAAGTACGGCGGCCCGAACGCACCCTCACCGGCCCACACAGAGATGCCGTCCGCAGCCGGGCTCCACGAAACGAGGCGCCATCCAATCCAGTCGACCGGTATCCAGGGGCCCGCACCTACCGGGGCCGACCCCGATCGAGCATCCCGGACGGAGAAACGAATCTCGTTTCCACTTCCATCACCAAACACGTACACGCGGAAGAGATCATCCTCCTGCAGCAGAACAGACCGAGGTCCTGCACCAATCAAGTGAACGCGAATCAGAGAACTGGCGGCCTCAGGATCCCAGGCATATCGAATACCAAGCGACTCCGTGCTTCCGGAGAGCCGGTTGACGATTTCGGACTCACCAAACCTCCCGGTTTCTTCAGGGACGATCCCAACCGTAGAGCCGCTCGCCGCAGGCTCCCACCAGTTGGACGTAAGGTTTGAATCGAAGTTGTCGACAGTCCGCGTTACGTAACTGGTGCTGCCTGTCGTGAAGGCAACGTTGAACGGATTCTCGATCGCGTTTCCGAAGATGTCTGCAATGCCCGCATCAATATTCAGTGCGTATCCCGTCTCCGGTTGCAGTTCCTCCTCCGGATAGAAAT
>CBFGXY010000135.1:0-5374 GCA_965652945.1 uncultured bacterium | reverse complement strand
GAACCGCGAGGGGATTCTCAAGACGCCCGAACGTGTCGCCAAATCGCATCAGTTCATGACGCATGGCTACCGTATGGATCCGGAGGCGATCCTTCGCTCGGCGCTCTTCGAGGAAGACTACAGCGAAATGATCATCGTGAAGGATATCGAGATATATTCGCTGTGTGAACATCACATGCTGCCCTTCTTTGGAAAAGCACATGTGGCATACATTCCTGATGGGAAAATCGTCGGCCTGAGTAAGATCCCACGGGTAGTGGATGTCTTTGCTCGACGCCTGCAGGTGCAGGAAAGACTTACGATTCAGATCCGGGATGCCATCGACAGTGTGCTGCATCCTCTGGGTGTAGGTGTGGTCATCGAAGCGCAACACCTCTGCATGATGATGCGCGGAGCCGAAAAGCAGAACTCTATCACGACGACCAGCGCCATGAGCGGAGAATTCCATCAGGCATCGACGCGCCTTGAGTTCATGCGTCTACTGCATAGTTGAGGCGCTTACCCATCGACATAGAATCTTAGTACGAACCAACGGAAGATCTTTATGCCGACCATCGTTATTACGGGCGCAAGTCAAGGAATTGGACGTGCCATTGCGCTGGCATTCGCGGCTGAGCCGGAGAGTCGGCTGGTGCTGATGGCACGCAACGAGGAGAAGCTCGAGGCCGTGGCGGAGGAGTGTGCGGAAGCCGGAGGCGATGCCGTCGTCTTTCCGTGCGATGTTACCGATGACGACGCTCTGGCCGACTGCGCGCAGGCCGTGCTCACGGAGTGGGGCGCTCCCGACGTCGTGGTAAATAATGCCGGTCAGTTCGAACCGGGTTCTTCGCTGGAAATGACCCCTCAAGTGTTCCGGGATCAGATCGAGGCGAATCTCACGAGTGCCTTTCTGGTAACCCGCGCATTTCTTCCATCGATGGTCGAACGCGGCACCGGACACGTCTTCTACATGGCATCGATAGCATCGGTACTACCGTATCCTCGAGGCATTGGGTATGGGGCCGGGAAGCACGGCATGCTCGGCCTTGCACGCACCGTGCGGGAGGAGATGAAGGAAAAGGGCATCCGCGTGACGACCATTTTGCCCGGACCCACCTATACCGATAGCTGGTCGGCTTCCGGTATTTCCGAGGATCGCTTTATGCCGCCCGAAGATGTGGCGACTATGGTACTTCAGGCCTTTCGTCTATCCGAGCGGACCGTGGTTGAGGAGATCGTTATGAGGCCCCAGCTGGGCGATCTGTGAGCAAGCTCGGCCAGTCATTTTCCTGACATCGCGGCAAGCTGTTCCTGCAGTTCATCGCGAGTGCGGCGGAGGTTGTCGCTGATTCTGACCTCGTACTCAGGTTCAATCTTTTCCAGCGACAACAGTTCATCGGGAAGCGTCGAGATCGATTCCTGCGCGTGGCGACGGGCGTCCTCAAGCGAGGCCTTCCCGTGTTTCGTACGAACGCCGTCTTTCATGACGCATTTTACGAGCGGAACGCCGTCGACGGTTTCGTCGAACCCTGTGATGGTGTCATGAGCGACTTTCCCCTGCGCATCGAACTTCCGGAAGACTTGTTTCAGGCCTGGCAGATTTGTCTTCGATGCCGATAGCTTCATTCGTGGACGGCCGTCGTAGGAGCTGAGTTTGTACACGCTGTCGAGGAACGGCTGATCAGCAATGGTCCCCATGCTCGTTCCCACACCAAAACCATCGATCGGGGCTCCGGCATCTACGAGCTTCTTGACGGCATACTCATCCAGACTGCCACTGACGAATATTCGCACGTCCTGAAGTCCGTGATTATCCAGGATGAGTCTGGCATCGCGCGACAGTTGCGCCAGGTCGCCTGAATCGAGCCGGATGGCACCGGCGTTGAAGGAGTCGCCCATTTCGGCCGCCATATCGGCAACCATCCGGACGGCGGCCAGCGTGTCATATGTATCGACGAGTAGTGTCGTTTCGGGGTACAACTGCGCAAAGGTGGCGAATGCCTCCCGCTCTGAATCAAACGACTCGATGTAACTGTGTGCCATGGTCCCAGTTACCTTCACCCCGTAGACCTTGCCCGCCAGGACGTTCGAGGTAGAGTCAATGCCGGCGATGTGGTACGCGCGCACCGCTTTAATGGCGGCGTCGGCTCCATGCATCCGGCGCGCTCCGAAATCCGAGATAGGGATTCCGTCGGCGGCCGCGACCACACGCGCCGCCTTGCTCGCGATGTTCGTCTGGAAGGTGATCTGGTTCAACACGAACGTCTCGACAAGTTGAGCCTGCTGGATGGGAGCCTTCACTTGCAGCACCGACTCATTCGCAAAGAACGGCGTACCCTCGGCAATGGCGTAGACTGATCCAGTGAACCTGAAGTCCTTCAAATGATGAAGGAAATCGTCGTCGAACAGTCCGAGCGAGTCCAGATAATCAATCACCTCATCGGTGAAACGGACGGTCTCGAGAAAATGGAGAACGGTATCGAGGCCTGCGCTCAACAGAAAGTTTCGGGATCTCAGTCTCCTGACGAAAAGGTCGAACACGGCCTCTTCATTCATTCCGGCCTTGAAGTAAGCCTGGAGCATCGTGAGTTGATACAGGTCTGTCAGAATTGCCGCGTTGGAATCGTCTGTCCACTGCTGGGCCATGACGTTATATAAGTTGGATGGGACGGATCAAGGGCAAGGTAGCAAAGCCGTAACAGAGATCGGACAACCGGGTGGTAACAACGCCGGTGGGATCATCGTGAAGGTAAGCAGTCGATTGGATGTAGAAGGATGGTCTCCACCACGTCGTTTTATTTGCTCGAACGCATAGCCGTATTCGGGATTCGTGAACCTGTGAGTGCCCTCAGTCATGGTGCGGGCGCAGTACTGGGGCTCGTGGCAACCATCTTTCTGATGCGGAAATCGATCGAAGAGGGGGTATCATCGCGCGAACGTATGAGGCTTCTCGTCTACGGTTTGTCGATCGTGGCCGCCTTCGGTGCCAGTTTCCTCTTTCACTACTTCGATCGTCCGGCAGAGGAGCTGATTCCATTCAAGAAGCTCGATCATGCCGCGATATTCTTGTTGATCGCGGCCACCACCGGCGCGTTTGCCGGGCTCTTCCGCCGCGGTTGGACATCCTGGATGATTCGGATGGCCTGGATCATAGCCGTGGTGGGGATCGGCGTCAAGATGACGGTATGGCCGATGAGTTTGTGGATGTCGGCAGTGATATACCTTGCGGCGGGTTGGTCCGGGGTGATTGGTTTCGTGCTCGCGGCGCGAACGGTCGGATGGGGGAGACTCCGTCCTGTGTTGCATGCCTCGATATTGATGACGGTGGCTGCCTTCTGTTTCGTTTTTGAGCAGCCAGTCCTCGTTTCCGGTGTGATCGAGGGACATGAAGTCTTCCACATTGGAGTGCTGATCGGTGCCGCGTTGCACTTTGACTTTATATACCGCAACTGCGGATCGCCTTTGTGCAGATCGACGGGGAACGTATCCGTTGCAGACTTTTGAGGGGGGGTCAGTTCATCCGTGGATCTTCAGGGAAGTTGGCGAGGATAGCGTATTCGCCGCCCATCCGTCGAAGTACCGTCCTCCAGAGCGAGTCCAGGTCATCCGAGAACACGTCCTCGGCCCTCCCCTCCGTGAGAACCCATCCTCCTTGATCAATTTCAGCGGCAAGCTGCCCGGGTCCCCAGCCGGCATATCCAAGAAAGAAGCGCAGATTCTGTGATACGGACGCGGATTCTTTCATCATCACCCGGACCGATTCGAAGCTCCCTCCCCAGTGGACATTATCCATTATGTGCACCGCATCCGGCACGTCGCCGAGGGCCTGGTGCAAATAATGCAGCGTATCCGTCTGTACGGGACCTCCTACCGAGAGAGGACCGTCGAAATCATCGAAATCCTCGACTACGTCTGACAGGGTGGCGTCGAGGCGTCGATTAATCACCAGACCGAAGCTACCATCGCTATTGTGATCGCACAGCAGGATGATGGCGCGCCGGAAGTTGGGGTCAACCAGTGTCGGAGCGGCTATCAGCAGAGTACCAGGTTTCAGATCGATGTCAGACATGCAGATCAGTCCTTTTCGGAGGCACGTGTCAAAGCTTTGTATGCGCCGCACCACCAGTCCGAGTTGCGTGTGATTGCGTTGATCGTCACTCCGTTGAAGTGAGGAATCAACTGAATCAGAGCGGTCGGAATCTCATCCCACTTCCTTCCCAGAAGTAATTCTTCGAGCTCATTTGCAGCCAGATGACTCCATCTCCATTTTGCCCTTAATGCCTCCGATTTCTTCCAGTAGTTCCGATCGTCCCAGGCCTGGGCACTCTCGTCGATAGACTTATAGATGTCTCGCAGATTAAAGACGAGAAATGCCGTCATGTCTTGCGATTCCTCGTCGAACATGGGACGTTCCGCCAGGAGTCGGAGCACTTCGGCACTGCTTCTGATAGCGGTCTGCCGGCGCTTTGCGGGTGTCTCGCCGGTCTGAATAATTCTACTCATGAGCGTACTGAATGGCTTATTGCGATTACGTTCAAGTGGTAAAAATTAGCGTTTTGTGCGCTGAAAGCGATGGACGAGTCGCCCCAGCCATGCGTTGATCTCCTCGAGCCCGGTCATCCATGCGATAAGCAGATACGAGCCGCCATAGATGGCAACGATTACAATAGCGAGAAGGATTTGTGGAAGTCCCTGAAGAAGGTACCAGAAAAGTGCGGCGGGAAGACACGCGGCAAGAGCGATGGCTAACATCGCCAGAATTGGCTTTCCGGGCAGAGCAAAGAATGTCAGTCTCTTTCGTAGCGACAGCACGAGCTGGCCGAATTCCAGCCACGCCCCAACGGACGCGCCGAATGCCAGCCCTACGGCCCCAAGGTACAACACTGAATCGCCGGGCTCGAAACCCAGCGTTCCGGATACGGAGAACTGATTCAACCAGAACATCGCAGGAATCGCTACCGCCGTCGACGCGACCACACGCACGACAGCCACCTTCGCCGGCGTTTTGGTGTCGCCGATCGCATAGAATGCATTCTGCAGCAATCGCGAAATAGTCGTGGCGGCAAGGCCAAGGCTGTATCCGGCAAGGACCAGGTAGACGAGCCAGGTGTCCGCAAGCTCAAAATTCCCCCGTCGAAAAAAACCACCCACGATCAGGAATCCGAACACGAGGTACCCGACAATCGTTGGGATGACCATAAAAAGTGACTGACGCATCGAGCGTTCGATGCGGTCCATGAAGGTGCGCAGATGTTCTTCACGCAAACGGGAGAGTTCAGGCAGCTCGGACGCAGCGACCGACAGACCGAACAGGCTTACCGGAAGCATATAAAACATTTGCGCGAAGCGCAGGGAGGCAAGCGCGATGGCTAACATCGCCAGAATTGGCTTTCCG
>CBFGXY010000134.1:0-5393 GCA_965652945.1 uncultured bacterium | reverse complement strand
TGAGCATCGATGAAAAATAGATATCGGATGGTTCGGTCAGGTTGTCTACCCCCGCCGAGCTGATTAGCAACATCCGCAGACCCCCGGTCACCTGGATCTGATCACTCAACGGGATGCGAAGCATTGCGCCCCCCATTGCGAAGGGTTCACCGCTCGGACGCGCACCGTCACGGCCTTCATAATCTTCCAGCACATCCAGATAACCCCCGCCGAGCGTTACGACGGGCGTGATATTGCGACCCGATGAAAGCGCCAGCCTCAGTTCACCCCCAAAGGCCTGAAGGTTTTGGAAGGCTATCTCGTCCTCGGGCATCGCCCGCCAGTAGAATCCTCTCAAGCCGGCGTACGGGCCCATATCAATTCCTGAAAACACGCCGGCAAAACGCTGCCCGGGCGCGAAATTCAGTTCCTTCCCAAAGTCGACATATCCATAAAACGGCTCGACAACGAGGCGCAAACCTCGCAGTCCACCGCTGAGCTGATTTCGAAGTGCATAATCCACATCCGTCATCGCTCCCGGATCCGCACCGCCGATGTAAACCTTCAGAGCAGCTCGGACGGACCAGTTATAGACGAGGGTCTGACCGAAATTCTGACGTGTCAACCCGACCGAGGCAAGATCTTCTTCCGAGAAAAAGGTTGCGCCGAGGTTGTATCGGTAGGCAAAGTTCTCCGCACCGATCGAAATGGCGTAGCGATCTCCCGAGGTCAGCTGGACTCCCGCTCCCGCCGAGCCGTAAATGTGTCGCGAGCGGTTGAGCTCCTCGGCATTGAACTGCAGCACTCCCGTGCCCAGAGTGACGAAAGGCACGAGTCCGCCCGAGCTCAGGTTCAGGCGGAGGCGACCGCCGTACTGGTTCATCGACACGTCATAGATCGGCAGTTCGAGAAGAGCCTCGCGCATGGGGCCGTCGACTCCCGTGATGTCGGAGAGATTACGACTAATGCGCGGGTTCATTAAATAAAGGCCGCTCAGCTCGATGTACTGCCCGACCCCAAATCCAATGGCACCGCCGTAGAGGTAATCCTGTTCTAACCCCGCGTTGCGGTCGAAGTAGACCCGGTCCACCTCCGGCGAAAGGGTGTAGCTGATACCCCGTACCTGAGCCTGAGCGGCGTCCGCGGTCCCGAAAAGAATCAATACAGCGAGTAGCGGAGCGATGTCAATTCTTTTCATCACTGCTTGCTGATCTGCTGCCGAACGAGTCGGATGTGTAAGTGGCCCGGGACGTTGGTCAGCCCCTCATAGGCTTCGCGATCGTACGCCTGAAGATCTACATTTCGAGAAATCCTGGCCCAGAGTTCAAGGGGATTATCGGGATCGCGGTTTAGAGTGAAGTCGGGTTCAAGAAGAAGCCGCTGGTACTGGTCGCGATGCTGAGAACTGCCGCGGATACGCACTGTGGTGGCCCGTACATCGAAGTCTCCCGAAACGATGTAATCCGGCTCGCCGGAGAAGGTATACATCAAAACGAAGTTGCCCCCCGATGAGAGCGACAGAGACGTATTCTGCTCGAGACGCGACTTTACATCCGCCGGACGTGTGGCCGATGCGCTGGGTACGAAACGAAGTTCTTCGAAGCGATACGTACCGGCAACATCGGCAGGCTGAGGCTGATTGATAGGATCCCCGCTGTCACATCCCGCCAGGAGAAGGACGCCGACTACCAGCAGATAGAATAGATGCTTCATTGGATGCAATACCTAAATAACGAGCGATTTTGACAGAACAATCAACACAGAAACCTGCAACTTCATTGTAGGTTGCGCACGTCCCCGCATTAAACATCAAACTCATCGATGACACGCCTGTCGCTCCAGAGCCTCCTCTCACTTGCCATCGGTATTGCATTCCTGCTCGTATCGTGTCGATCCGATGCGAATGGAAATACTCCAGCTGCATCAACCGTTGTCGAAAAAGATACTGTATCGGTTGATGCGGACGACAGGACTATGCAGGATCTCCCGGTGGATGGAGGCTCCATCGAGATGGCACCTATACGACAACATATTCTGGTGCGGCAGGATTCCCTCTGGCGGGAGGCGCTACGCATTCATTACAACGCCCTCGTCTTTGATGGTCACATCGATACACCATCGCTGATGCTCGACCGAAATTATCAGCTATCAGAGCGACATCCGGCACATGCGGCTCATGTGGATTTGCCGCGTATGTTCGAGGGGGGGTTGGACGCTGCTTTTTTTGCAATCTATATCGCACCGGGATACGGAGAAGGTGATCGAGCCACTCAGCGAGCGATGAATATGATCGATGTGGTGAAGCGTCAGGTCGCACAGACGGATTCGGCAGAGATTGCGCTGACGTCTGATGAGGTTATATCGATCGCGCAGTCGGGTCGCAAGGCGATTCTACTCGGACTGGAAGGCGGCCATGCCACGGGTGGCTCCCCGGAACGTCTGCAGGCGTATTACGATGCAGGCGTTCGCTATCTGGGGCTGACGCATATCAATTCGAACAGCTTCGCAGATGCCTCGCAAGCGCCCCCCAGATGGGACGGCCTCAACGACAGCGGCCGTGATCTCATCCGAGCGATGAACCGGATGGGTATGCTCGTCGACCTGTCCCACGCCTCCGACGACACGTTCTGGGATGTGCTCGAGGTCACGTCTGTGCCCGTGATGCTCTCGCACTCATCGGCTCGCGCCCTGGTCGACAACGTGCGCAACGTCGACGACGATATGCTGCGCGCGGTAGCGGCCAATGGAGGCATCGTGATGGTAAACTATTTCGACGCGGTCGTGAACCCTGAACTTACGCCCGATGTGATGGAAGAGGTCTATCGCAGGTCGGGGGGCCGAGTGGGGCGCCTCCACGACCTCTGGACAACCGTTTACGACGTACGGCGCGAACGGGGGATCTCCTCCGCCACCGTCACCGATGTCGTGGACCACATCGATCACATTGCCCGTGTGGCAGGGATCGATCACGTCGGCCTCGGATCGGACTTCGACGGCGTTTTCGATCTGCCATCGGGTCTTCAGGACGTCACACGCCTCCCGTGGATTACCTACGAACTCCTCAGGCGTGGATATTCCGAAGAGGATCTATACAAGATTCTCGGAGGCAACATGCTTCGCGTGATGCGTGAGGTTGAGCGTATGGCAGAGCGGTAAGTCATAGGATCACTACGCGGAGTCATACGATCACTTCGCGGAGCCATAGGATGACTTCATGTAGTCATACGATGACTTCGCGTAGTCACCCTTCAGATCCTCGAGCGCCATGGCTTTAGACGTAGTCGACATGCTCTTTTGGCGCATCTTCATTTAAGTTTCGGGCGTGCCGCGCCGATCCCATCAAGGATTCGTTCCACGTTTTCCTCTGGGGTCATGAGCGCTCTAACATTCGTGCTTGTTGTGGTCTGGGCCACGCCGATCGTTGCAGTTGCCGTAGTCTACATTCGGCTCTCGCGCCGCATAGATAAGGAACTGGCGGCAATGACTGAGAATCGAGCGGCACAAGCATCCGATAGTGTACTCTCGACGAGGATCGCGCTGATCGAGGTGGACGCAGAACGTGAGGCGGCCAGACGTGTGCAGGCTACGCGTCGATCACTGGAGATTCCCCGATACGGACCTGTCTTTGAAGGGGAGGTTTTTACGATCTCGAGTAATTGAACTTGAGTCGCAGCAAGGCGCGAAGCCTGCAGGGACGAATTACTCGGGTTGCTGCTGGATGGATACCTACCGAACTACCGCAAAGGTAGCGGCTTCGGCGGTAGAACCCACGATGAGGCGGAGCAGATAGATTCCTGGAGCGAGGTGTGCAGTCGACCAGTTGACGTCATGACGACCGGGAGCCTGGTATCCTTCGTCGACTATGACAAGGCGTCGGCCGGTAGCATCTATTACCTCGAGTAAGACCTCACCGCCAGACTCAAGGTTGTAGGTAAAGGTGACGTACCCGGCGCTGGGATTCGGATAGGGCGCCTCCAGAGACCGGTTAAATCGGCCGGCCAGAATAGCAGCCGATGTGCCGTTTCGAAAATCGAATCGTGCGTAGACAGGAAAGTGATCGGAGGTTGTGGACGTATACCCAACGAGTATCTGCCCCAGCTCTCTCCATGGACGAGCCGAATCCTCGACGTACGGTTCGTCGAGCTCATCCGTTATCAGTATATGATCCAGGTACGACCCTCCGCGTCCCGGAAAGCTGGCTTCTCCCCGCTCTTCCGACTCCAGAGTGACGAATCGATACCGATCATCATCTAAAAAATTCCTGTACGGCGTATCTCGCCCGGGACGTATAGACGTCGTCAGCTCATCATTGAAATCTCCCAGCACAATCACGTTCTGTGTCGGATAGATCACATCGAGGTGCGCCTTGAATCGTTCTGATGCTTCGGTGCGCTGATCATAAGACGCCAGGTCGCTGCCGGCCTTCATGTGAACGGTGATGAAGTGCGCACTGAAAGTCGTGTCGGTCAGGGTCACATCCGCATCCATTCGCAGGGGTGCTCTTCCACCGAAAACTTGATCGGCACCCGTCAGAATATGTTGGATCCGGCGGGGCGAAATCACACCCGTCCGGTAGATGAACGCGATCTTCTGTGTCTGAGAGAAGGTTGCGAGACTGCCACCGTACCCATCTCCAAGCGAATCCAGCAATGCCTCGAACAGCGCCGGATTGCTGATCTCCTGCAATCCCCAGACATCGATTTCAGATGATTCGATGATCTTGCGGACGTTGCTGAACTGCGTTGCGATATTGCCACCCGGAGCGTTGGATTCATTTCCGAACCACTCGATGTTCCAGGTTGCCACATCCAGCGTGGCGTCGTCTCCAACCGCAGGTATGCTCTGTCCATTTACGCTGGGCGCCCAGAAGAGCGCTGCAACCACTGCAATCAGTAAGCTACGTAAACCAGTTGGGGACAAAGCTCTACTCCTATTCGAAGTCGGTATTCAGTCGGAACCGTGATATCCGGTTGTTACCCTTGTCCGCGACATACACGATCCGTCGGAAATATCCCACCCCCTCCGGCTCGTTGAATTCCATCGACGCGTCGCCGCTTCCTCCGAAGGACACATTGACGGGAAGTGATGTAGATGCGCCGGGAGGCGGAGCCACACCTTCGACTCCGCTCGCCGTAAATACATAGAGACTGTCTTTACCGGAATCCGTCACAAAGATGTAGTTCGATCCGTCGGCGGCGTAGGCCAGACCGGATGGTTCATCAAATTTGAACTCATCATACAAAAATCCGTCACCAGCATCAGGGTTGCTTGCCGCCTGCAGCTTCTCAGTGTCCGGCCGGTATTCTATTCCATCGGGAGTCTGCACCGCGCGAATCGACAACACCGAGTACTGCAGCGGACCGGTCTCCGGAGCCTGCGCCAGTATAAAATGCTTGGACGCATCGAACGACTGT